>NZ_JBPKJP010000022.1:0-46852 GCF_051217035.1 Lysobacter sp. 1R34A | reverse complement strand
CGCTTGCCGGCCCGATCGGCATGCTGATCGGCGGCGGCGTGGGCGCCGTCGCCGGCGCGGCGGCCGGCAAGGGCATCGCCGAGCGCATCGATCCGACCGGCGAGACCGAGTACTGGCAGAACGCCCACAGCACGCGGCCGTATCACGACTCGAAATACGATTACGCCACCGACTACGCGCCGGCCTATGCCTACGGCACCGAGGCCCGCGCGCGCCTGCACGATCGCAGTTGGGACCCAGCCACCGAGGCGGAACTGGAACGCGACTGGGCCAGTGCGCGCAACCAGTCGCGCCTGGACTGGGCCGATGCGAAGGCGGCGGTGCGCGATGCCTGGGATCGCACCGACCGGACTTACCGCACCTACGACGCGACCGACCGTTACTACCAGTCGAGATTCGACCAGGCGAGCTACCGCGACCGGGACGCGAGCTACGACGACTATCGGCCGGCTTATCGTTACGGCGTGCAGGCACGCCATGGCGCCGCCGGGCGCGACTGGGACGACAAGCTCGAAGCCGACCTGGGACGCGGCTGGGAGAAGGTCAAGGGCCAGTCCCGGCTCGGCTGGGAAAAGGCCAAGGAAGCGACCAAGGATGCCTGGCACACCGTGGAACGCGCCCTGCCGGGCGATGCCGACGGCGACGGTCGCTGACCGCTCGCTGCCCACGGCCGGCCTCGAGGGGCCGGCCTCGTACAGGCCTGATCGCGCGAGAGTTCGCCGGCGCCGCTCGGCGCCGGCGGACGCGGAGCACCGGCCTTCGCGCGGCGTCGGCCGAACCGACAGCGTCGTCGAGACGAGGGCGTTCGGGTCCGCTGAGAAGGGCCGCCGACGCGGTCGGCTTAGGGTTGGTTTTGGGTTTGATTTCGGGGCCGTCTCGGCCCCTTCCGGGGTTCGGTCACAGGCTCGTCGCAAACGCCGGCAGTCCGTCGGCTTAGCACTTGGCGAAGGGCCTGCGGGCAGTGTAGAAGGGCTATCCGACCTTCCACCATGCCCCCTGCCTCCGCGCCATGGACACTTCCATCCAACCCGCAGCCGAGCCGGCCCAGAACCGGGACGGCATATCGCTGATCCAGCAGTCGCGGCAGCTCGAATTGTTGATCATGAGCGTCGTCGACTACGCGATCTACATGCTCGATCTCAGCGGCAACATCGCCAGTTGGAACTCGGGCGGTGCACGCATCAAGGGCTATAACGCCGAGGAAGTCATCGGTCGCCATTTCTCCATTTTCTACACCCAAGAGGATGTCGCCGCAGGATTGCCGGCCATCGCACTGAACCGGGCCGCCACCACCGGGCAGTTCGAGGCCGAGGGCTGGCGGGTCCGCAAGGACGGCAGCCGTTTCTGGGCCAGCGTGGTCATCGACGCCATCCGTGAAGACGGCAAGTTGCTCGGGTTCGCGAAGGTGACCCGCGACATCACCGAGCGCAAGCGCTCCGAGCAGGCGCTCGAGGAAGCGCAGAACGCATTGCTGCAGGCTCAGAAGCTGGAGGCGGTGGGCCAGCTGACCTACGGCATGGCGCACGACTTCAACAATCTGCTCACCGTGGTCGGGCACAGCCTGGAGCGCCTGCGCACGATGCGGCACGACGACGACAAATTCGATCGCGCCATGACCACCGCGCGGCGCGCGCTGGACCGCGGTACCCGCCTGACCAAACAGCTGCTGGCGTTCTCGCGCGGGCAAGTGCTGCGGCCCAAGGCGGTCGACGTCAACGCGCTGATCCGCGATGCCGAGGTGTTGCTGAGCCGAGTCTGCGACGAAAGAGTCGAGCTCTCCCTGGACTTGTCCCCGGGCTCGGCGACGATACAGGCCGACCCGACCCAGTTGGAGGCGAGTCTGCTCAACCTGGTGATCAATGCCTGCGACGCGATCACCGGAAGCAACGGCCGGATCAAGGTCTCGACCGAAATCCATGGCGAACATTTGACCGTGTCGGTGTCCGACAACGGCAGCGGGATGACGCCGGAGGTCGCGAAGCGAGCCACCGAACCGTTCTTCACCACCAAGGAGGTCGGCAAGGGGTCGGGCCTCGGCCTCAGCCAGGTCTATGGCTTCGTCAAGCAGTCGGGCGGATCGTTCGAACTCAAGTCTGCGGCCGAGGGCGGCACCACCATCGCCATGCACTTCCCGGTCAGCGGCATAGTCGAGGCGGCGGCGCAGCCGACCGTACTGCTGGTCGACGATGACGAGAATATCCTCGACGTAGTGCAGGAGAGTTTGCGCGATGCGGGCTACGCGGTGCTGACCGCCGCGAACGGTTTGCAGGCCTTGCAGATTCTGACCGAGGACGCCGGCAAGCTGGATGTGGTGTTCAGCGATGTGTCGATGCCTGGCGGAATGTCCGGGATCGAACTGGCCAAGCATGCTTATCAAGTGAGGCCTGACCTGAGGGTGATCCTGACCTCCGGGTATTCGCCGAACTGGCTGCCGGAATTGCCGCCCAACTGCGAGTTCCTGCCCAAGCCCTACGAGATGTCGGACCTCGACCGCCGTTTACGGCGAAAGCGCCGCCAGAGCGATCGGGCGGCGCCTTCGGAGTAGCGATCGGCGAGCAAAGGTTTCAGCGGTTTCACGATCGCCTCGCGCGCCTGCCACGGGCCTGAGGCCGCCACCGGGACCGTATCGAATGCGGTCCCGGTGGCATCACGGTCCAGGGCGCAAGCGGCGCTTACGCACTCGCGTCAGGCGACCGGGCCGCGGCCGCGACCGCGGAAGAACGAAACTGCGGCCAGGATCAGGAACACGACGAACAGGATCCAGGCGATATTGCTGGCAGCGCCGGCGATGCCGGTAAAGCCGAGCACGGCGGCGACCAAGGCGATGACCAGGAAGACTACGGCGTAACTGAGCATGTCATGTCTCCTTCTTCGGTGGTTCGATATCGGGGGTGGGTCGGTGTGGCTATTTCGAATGAGCTGGCAATCGGATCTTCAACTTTGCGCCTTCCTTGACCCATGAGACGAGGACCCATGAAACGTGGTTAACGGCCGTTGCCGCGGTGGTCGCTTTCGGACGACTGGGTGCGCGCGTCGTCATCGGGAGCGTGCTCGGCCGGTTGCTTCGCATGCGGCTTCTGATCTTGCGGCGGGTTGCGCTGCGGTTCGCGCGGATGATCGCCCCGGCCTTGCGGGTTGTGGCCCTGATGCCTGGTGTCGGCCATGATGGTCACCTCGTCGTTTGCCGATCCGGATAGGTTCGGGTGACACCGACACTGAGCCATGGCTTGTTAACCACAGGTCGTGCAGTGCGGAGCTCGGGTTCACTACGCCGAAACAAAAAAACTGTGCGCTACGCGAGACCCCTCGCGCCGCTCATGTCGGTCATGGCCGCGTGATACGCGTCGTTGATGAACTGTTCATGCATGGCCGCAACGGTGCGGCAGCAGATCGTGCAGTTCGATCCTTGGCCGCTATCGATGCCCTGCGCCGGTGGGCGCGCGCTGGCAATGTCCGAGCCGATGAGCGAAATAGCGTTCCATCAGGGTCGTAGACAGGTTGTGCAGCGCCAACTCGATGCGAAACGGCGTGCGCGGATTGCGGTCGAGCAGGCGGACGATATGGAAGCCGACCGGCTTGACCCCTTGCTTATGCACGTAGATCTCGAAGCCGCGGTAGAACGGGTCGGCGAGTTCGGCGTCCAGCCGTGCCAAGGTGGCCTGCGCGGACGCGGGAAGCCCGGCGCGCAATGCCGGGTCGCGCTCATGCAACAGGCGCTCGAAGAAGCGCTTCGAGCGGTACGGCTGCAGCGCGCGTGCGAGACGCCAAATCTCGAGATTGCGTTGGTTGTAGAACTCGAAGCCGCCATGCCGCCGCAGCGCGGCCGCGGCCTGCGCGCTGACGTCGTAGACCACGAAGTTCTCGGCCTGATTGTTGATATCGTCCAGGCTGCTGCGGTCGAACACATGGAACACGAAGCCGGGCCGGCCCATGAACGCCTGGCGCCCCTCGCGCGCTGCGGCGATGGCGCGGCCATCGTGGACGAAGCGGCCGGCCGAACTGCCGAGCAGGATGCTGCGGGTCGAATGCAGGCGGTTGAAGGTGCCGATGACGATCTCGTCGGCGTCGAATTCGGCATCGAACCCGGCCATGCCGTACAGCTCGGCCTGCGCGGCGTACTGGGCGATCTGCCGTCCGAGCCCGCATTCGCCGCGGACCTGGCCTCGGTAGAACCCCTCGATCGCGCGCGAATTGGCGCCGTTAGGCCGATAGCCTCGACCGAACCAGGAGATCGGCCGCCAACCGTCGCGGGCCGGGCCGCTGGCGCCGAAGCCGATCCAGCCGAGTTGCACGGCGGAGAAACGAAAGCCGCGATTGCCGACCAGGCGGTCCACCGCGCGGCGTGTCGCCGCACCGAGCTGGAAATCGTAGGCGCAGGCGGTGGCCGGATGCTGCAGCAGGCGATCGTACAGGCGCTCGCGCGCATCGGCGTCGAGTCGGCGGGGAATCTCGATCCGCAGATCGCCGGCCGCGCGGGCAGCGTTCAAATCGGCGCGATCGCAGGGCGTACCGGCCTCGATCTCGACCTGCGCCGCATCGCTGGCGACGAATCGCCAGCCGAGTTCGCGCAGCAGGCGCGCCTTGCACTCCGCCGATGCGGCCGAGGCGCTCGCGCCGAGCGCCTGCGCCAAGCCCAACGCCGCCACGATGGCGAAACGCAGGCGCGCGCTGCGGATTAACTCGGACCGGGCCTGCGCCGCCTCGGCGGCCATGCGCTGCTCCTGAAGCGAGCCCGGCTTATGGGCGTCGCCACGATCGTGCACCCGGCGAGGTTAAGGCGGCGTGGCATGCGATGAGATCATCATGCCGTCGCTCCGGTCACCGCATCCGATGCCGCACCGCGCTCGTCACAGTTGGCTCTTCAGCGGCAGGATGAATTTCTCCGCCAAGCGCTCGCTCCATGGGCGATGCTGCCAGTGCTCGAGGGTATACGGCCGGGCCTGCTTCAGGTCGGCCTCGAACACGCCGGTCATGCGTTCGGCGAAACCGCTGTCGTAGACGTTGAGGCTGGCCTCGTCGTTGAGCCGGAACGAGCGTATGTCGAAGTTGGTCGAACCCACCGAGACCAGGTGCCGGTCCACGATCAGCATCTTGACGTGCATCATCGTCGGCTCGTACTCGTGAAACTCGATGCCGGCGCGCAGCAGCGGTTCCCAGCCGGCTTTCGAGGCCAGCCGGACAGCGTCGGAATCGGTATGCCGGCCCGGCACCAGAATGCGGATGCGCACGCCGCGGCTGCGCGCGGCCAGCAGGGCGCGCGCGATCAGATCGTCGGGGACGAAATAGGCTGCGGCCAGATCGATCGAACGCGAGGAAGCCGCGATCGCCATCAGATACATCAGGTGCATGCTGTCGCTGCCGCCGGCCGGCGAGCTGAGGAACATCTGCGCATCCATCTTGCCTGCAGCGGGCAGCGGCGGGTAATAGGCGGCACCGTTCAACACCTGGCCGGTGGTCTTGATCCAGTTGTCGCTGAAGGCCGCCTGCATCTGCGCGGCCACCGGGCCGCGGACCATGAAGTGGCTTTCGCGCCAGTGCTCGGGGTCCTGCGCGTGGCCGAGCCATTGATCGGCCACGCCGACGCCGCCGGTGAACGCGGTCGCGCCGTCGACGACGAGGATCTTGCGGTGGGTGCGGTTGTTGATCCGGTCCAGGCTGTGCCAGGCGATCGGCCGATAGCGCTGCACGCGCACCCCGGCGCGCTGCATCTGTTCCAGCAGGACCGGGTCCATCTTCGCGCTGCCGAGCCAGTCGACGGTGAGATGCACGCGCACGCCGGCGCGGGCCCGCTCGGACAAGGCCTCGCTGAACTGCTTGCCGATCTTGCCGGACCAGTAGATGTAGGTCTCGAAGGTGATGGTGCGGCGCGCCGAGCCAATCGCCTGCAGCATCGCAGGAAAGATTTCGTCGCCGTTCTGCAGATCGACCACGTGGTTGCCGGGCAGCAGGGCGGGTCCCAGCATGACCCCCATTTCCTGGCGAAACTGCGGGTCGGTCACGGCGTAGCGGTGCTCGGGCATGCGCTGCAGGCGCTTCTCGGGCCCGGCCAGATTGACTGCGAGCCAGCCCAGCAAGACCGTGACCAGTACGGTGACGACGATGGCCAAGACGACCTGCTTTCGGGTCCAGCGTTCAGACATGAGTAGCGACCGTGAAGGGCGAGCGCGGTGGTTCCCGCAGCGTGAGGATCGGCCGCGCACTGTGGAGCCCGTGCGAAGTTTCGGGGGTTGAGCCCGGGGCGCTGCAGGACGTGAGGCGACGTGGTCGACCTGGGCCGCTCGTGCCTGGGGCTGCCGGATCAGCGTCTGGCCGAAAACCTGTGCTTGTAAGGGACGTGAGTCCCGACCGCGCCGCATCAGTCTCGCGTCGGCGGTGCGCGGCCCGTCGGGGGGGCGCAAGGCGCGACCACGGGACGCGCAGAGCGACGAGGCCGCCGGCGGTCGTCGAAGCGGTGCGCTTTCGCCAGGGTAGGAGCGGAGCAAGCCGCGACATCGCTGAGACAGTCTCGCGACGCATCGTTCATCGAACGATGATCAAAGATCAAGATCAAACCCAAAGCTTCCGCCACTAAAGCGGCGGGTTACTTTCTCGTCTAAAACAACAAAAGAAAGGTAACCAAAGAAGTTGCTTTGTTTTGAATCACAGGCCCGCGCGAGCGATGCCGACGCGGGGATCTACATGCGGGACCCCCCTGTCCCGATGAAAAACGGCCCGCATCCCTGCGGGCCGCCCTCCGGGTCTTCTTTAGCCGTCGGGAGTGCGAGGCGGCCCATAGCAACAGGGGCCAAGGCCAATGCCGGCATAGGGAATCAGGTCGGCGACACCAATCACTGTAGGAGCGGCGTGAGCCGCGACCACGGGACGCGCAGAGATACAGGGCGGATTTCATCCATCGTAGCGGCGCGCTTTCGCCAGGGTAGGAGCGGCGCAAGCCGCGACATCGCTGCTGCGGTCTTGCGGCGCCTCTCTGAAGCAAGATCAAGATCAAACCCAGAGCTTCCGCCACTAAAGCGGCGGGTTACTTTCTCGTCTAAAGCACAAAAAAGTAACCAAAGAAGTTGCTTTTCTTTGAATCAAGGGCTCGCACGATCGATGCATACGCGGGGATCTACATACGGGACATCCCCGTCCCGATGAAAAACGGCCTGCATCCACGCAGGCCGCCCTCCGGGTCTTCGACTGCTTCGCTAGTTCGAGGCGGCGCACAGCCGCAGCAAAGGCAACATCCCTGCGGCAACGGCAACGGCAACGGCAACCGCAACGGCAACCGCAACCGCAACCGCAACCGCAACGGTAACGGCAACGCAAGGCAGCGGCATCCCCGAGCTCTTTTCAAAGGGGACGGCCTGTGGCTTGGCTCACCGGGCGACGGCAGGCATCCGGCCCTTGCCGTTTTTGCTAGCCCGGTGGCATGGCGGCTGGAAAATCACCTGGCGACGCAGCACAATCGCGCTCCAGCCGTGTCAGGGATCGACCGCATGAGTGCTATTCGTATCGCCGTCCTCGCGAGTCTGCTCGCCTTCGTGCCGCTGCGCGGCGTGGCGGCCGAGGCCCCAGGCGCCGTGCAGGCGCCGCCGACGCAGGCGCAGTCCGACTGCCGGCGTCTGTCGCGGCTGGCGCGGTGCCTGGCTTCGCTCGAGATGCGCTCGAACTCGCCGCCGGACGAGACCTATCGCGGCCAGTGGCAGCGTTATGCCGGCAACGAAAGCCGAGCCTCGGTACAACTCGGCGGTCAGCACATCGAGTCGATCGTGCTGGGCAACGGCCGGCATTTCTGGAAGACCAGCCAGCCCTCGCAGGGCGGTCCCAACCCCGCGGAGCTCGGCGCCTTGCTCGCCAGCACCCCGGTGATGTGGCTCGGGCTGCTGCTCGGCCAGGATTTCGAGTTGCCCTTGCCCGGGCAGGACATCGACGCGGTCGGCGAGAACAGTTGGGCCTACGGCGTGGAAAGGTACCGGGTGCAGGTCCACGCGCAAGACGATGGGCGTTATCGCATCGATCTGGCCAAGACCGCGACCACCGGCGGCGAAGCGCCGCCCGAACCGGCGCCGCAAGCAGGGGACTGCAGCGATGCCGAGGCCCGGGCCGGGCGCTGCGAGCAGCCCATGATTTTCAGCACCGCAGACGACCGCGCCGCGCGCCTGGCCGAGTTGGCGCCGGTCGGATCGGGCTTCACCGCGACCCTCGGCCTGCAAACGCCGACCCAGACCTTGCCGGATTCGCTGTCGCTGAGCGGATGGACCTCCAGCGACGGCAAGACTTACGCAACCCTCGGCGACGCGCGCCGTGCAGTCCGGCCACGGCGAAGCCATGATCGGAGGACGGGCCAGGGCGGCTGAGCCGGGCCCTCGCTGTCGGCCGGACGCATATCGCCCCCTCATCGCAATCTCGACTGCCTGCGTATCCGATTGGCCGCTGTCGGGCCACGGGCCTTAGCAAGGCTTCGGCCTGGCCAGGTAAGCCATCGGCGCTATCGCCTTCAGCCCGCCGCGAGCCGCCCGCGCCGGATGGCGCCGGCGGCCCCGCATCGCTCAATTGGCCGACAGATAGGACGGGGCGTTCGAGGGCTGCATCAGCGACAGCGGCGGGGCGCCTTGGAAGATGATCTTCGACGAGCATTTCATGAACAAGCTGTCGGGAATTACGTACAGATAGCCCTTGCAAATGGCCTTTTCGATCAAATCGGGCTTGGTCAGCACTTCGAACTTGTCCTTGAGCACGTCGATGTATTGCTCGACCGTGCGCGAGGAGATCGACAGCAGCTCGGCGATGCGCTTGGAAGTGCCGCCGCGCAACAGGAAGAACAGCACTTCGTATTCGCGACGGGTCATGTCGATGTCGGCGTCCGACTCGGCGTGGGCCCGACCGGTTTGCGGCAGGCCGTGGACCGAGGCCAGTTGCGGGCCGAGATAGCCGAAATACGAACCGAGTACGCCGGCATTGATCGCGGTGATGTCGGTGCCGTGGAACAATACCCCGCGGATGTTGGTTTCCTGGTCGAAGAACGGCTTCTTGACGATCAGGAAGGCCCGCCATTTCGCGCATTTGAAGCGGTGCACGTTGAGGGTGGTGATGGAGATCTGCCGTTCCATCACGTACTTGTCCTGTTCGCGAAACGCCTTGCTGTGCGAAGCGACTTCGCAGGGCAGGTCGAAATCCGACAGCCCGTCCACGTCCTCGTCGGGTTCCAGGCCGACCAGCGCCTTGAATTCGGTATTGGCGTAGAGGAATTTCGAGTCCTGATCCTTGCAGGCGCACGGTCCCGGCATCTGCTCGATCATGGAAGAAAGCGCCGAACTGATTGCGATTGCCATGGTGGGACATCCTTGTTGAAGGGCAGCAATTCCGAATCTTTCCGGAACGAATGGGTTGGACTTCCTCGATAGTGCGGTTCGCAGGGTTCCACGCAGCAAGGCAGAGCCTTGTTGCCTGAATTTGGCCATTTGCCCGGTCCGCTGCGACGCAGCGGGCGCGAGGCGAGTCACTGCAGGGCGACTTCGGCGTATGTCCTGTGGTCCGTCATGCCGTCGACGCATCCATACCGCCAGCCACTACGCTCCCTGCCGATCGCCATCCGCGCGCCCTGTTTTTTGGTCGAGTGACGGGCGCGGCCTGCCCGCACTGCGGGGCTGGCGCGATCCAGGTCGAGTTCCGGTTCGTCCGTGCAGTCTGCCGGGGGGCTTCCCTTGCGAGTCGCTGCAAGGAACCGACCTTGTTCGCGTGCTTGGAATAGATCGGACATCGCGAGGCATCTTGCATGTCTGGAGCCGGATTCGGGCTGACTACTGCGCACTTTCCGAGGATGTGGCGGCTTCGGAATCGTGCCGGGCTATTTAAACGTGATGCATGATTTTATTGTGTGATAAGCATTGGGAATCGCGCAGTGCAAGCCAAGTATCAACCGATTGCGTTACCGGTCTGTGATCGAAATGACGATTTCCGATTCGAGTGATCCGTGTTTAGATGGCGTGGAATACCCTTGAAAACAAGGGTAATTACGCGGACAGCGGCAATCTCGACAGCATTCGTATTCGCTTGGCTAGTGACAAATGACACAAAGTCGAAGAGCGTGAACTCGATCGGTTTCGGGCAGCGAGTTTCATCGTCGCCTGCGATAGTTTTGTGGAGAGTTGGAAAGTCGGTTTGCATCGACGGCAATCGATTCAGCGTGTTCGTCGCTTTTCGGTCGTCGGACATCGTGCATGGCATCGATGGCATCGCAGCCGTTCGGGGCATTGCGCCATGCAGCGCTGCTGCGTATCGCGAGCGGCTCTGTCGGTTTGCGTAACCGCGAGTTGCGCACGATGCCGCGCCTGCGCGCAGAGCGGCGACAGGTGGCCGCAGGCGCTGGCGTTGCGTTTCGATACGGCTCGTGCCGGTGCGGGACGAGCGCTTGAGGAATAACTTGGTAAAAACAAAATAAAAAAAGAATAAGTCGCCATCACGAAGCCGGCCCCACCGCGAAGGGTGGGGCCGGCTCGTACTCTCGGCATGGTGCGCGAACGCCTTGCGGCCTTGGCGTCCTGGCTTGGCGGCTCAGGCGACCATCGAAGACGGGTCGCTGTGCAGGACGAAGCCCTCGTAGCCGGCGTCCGCTACTTCGCGCAGCTTGGCGCGATAGCCGGCAAGGCCGCCGAAATAGAACAGCACGCGGCTGCTCCTGCCGGCGATGTTCTCGCCGAAGATCCACGACTTGACCTTCGGGAACAAGGTATAGGCGGCGATTTCCCAGCAGGTCGCGGTCCAGGCGTCCTCGGCCTCACGGGTGGTCTCGATGACCGGCGTGGACTCGCCCTCGGCCCAGCCGATCAGCTCGCCGATCCACTCCACCTGGCTTTCGATGCTGGGCGGCAAGTTGCTGAAGGCGCTGTTCGGGCCGAGCACCATGAACATGTTCGGGAAGCCCGCGGTGGCGACACCCAGATAGCTGCGCGGCGCGTCCTTCCAGTGATGCTGCAGGGTTTCGCCGCCGCGGCCGCGGATCTCCATCTGGTTGTAGCTGCCCTCGACCGTCTCGAAACCGGTCGCGAACACCAGCAGATCGAGCTCGTGTTCGGCGCCGTCCTCGGTCAGCACGCCGCTCGCGGTGAGTTCCCTGATCGGATTCTCCGGCAGGCTGACCAGGGTCACGTTCGGCAGGTTGTAGGTCTCGTAGTAGTCGTTGATGCAGATCGGACGCTTGGCGTAGAGCTCGGTCGGACACAGCTTGCGTGCGGTTTCCGGGTCCTTGACGATTTGGCGGATTTTGGCGCGGATGAAGTCCGAGGCGGCCTGGTTGGCGGCCGGGTCGGAGGCGATGTCGGAGAAGGTGCCGAACATGAAGCGGAAGCCGTTGCCGATCTCCCAATGGTGCTCGAACACCTTCTGGCGTTCTTCCTCGGACACGCTCATCGCCGCGACGCCGCTTTCCTCGAAACCGCAAGCGATGCGCGAGTTGCGGATGCCGTCCCAGATCCGGTCGAAGTTCTGGCGGTATTCGGCGACGTAGGCCTCGCTGACCTGTCGGCTGCCGGCCGGCACGCAGAACTGCGCCGAGCGTTGGAACACGGTCAGGTGCCGGGCGAGCTTGGACGCAGCGCAGATGAACTGCACGCCGGTCGAGCCGGTGCCGATCACGCCGACGCGCTTGCCCTCCAGCGACAAGTCGGCCGGCCACGCGCCGGTATGCACGACCTGGCCCTGGAACTTCTCGCGTCCGGGAATCTGCGGGAACACGGTCTTGGACAGCACGCCGACCGCGTTGACCAGATAGCGGGCGGTGAACAGCTCGCCGGTGCTGGTGGTCAGCGTCCACACATGGTGGATCTCGTCGAACACGGCTGTGTCGATGCCGGTCTTGAGCTGGATGTCCTTGGCCAGGCCATGGCGGTCGACCACCGCCTGCAGGTAGCCGAGCATCTCCGGCTGGTCGACGTAACGGTTTCGCCAGTCCCAGTTCTCGCTGGTTTCCTTGTCGAAGGAATAGCGGTAGACGAAGCTCTCGGTGTCGGCGCGCGCGCCCGGGTACTTGTTCCAGTACCAGGTGCCGCCGACGCCGCCGGCCTTGTCGAAGGCGCGGACCTTGAGGCCTAGCTCGTTGCGCAGCTTGTGAAGCATGTAGATGCCTGCGAAGCCGGTGCCGATGACGATCGCATCGAAGTGGGTCTTGTCATTGTCGATCACGGATTGACTCCTGGATGCTCCTCAGCGTCCGCGATCACTCGGAAGGCCTGGCGTCGGAGTAGTTTCGGGAAACCACGTTGTCACCGCACGTGCGAGCGATCGACGATGCTGCGATAGGAACTCGTGATCGCCGCGAGCGCGGCGGTTTTTTCCGGGTCCGGACGAGCGGCGATGGCGCGCTCGGCGCTGTCGCGGTCGCGGTTGGCCAGGACGATCGCGGTGGTCGGCGGGCGGCGCACCGCTTCGTAGCGCTGCAGTGCATCGACCGTGTCGCTGTTGTCGCCGAGCTCGCCGGCCAGGCTGACCGCGTCGAGAATGGCCTGCGAGGCGCCGTTCGCGCCGACCGGGTACATCAGGTGGGCGGCGTCGCCGAGCAGGGTCGCACGGCCGATGCCCCAGCGCGGCAGCGGGTCGCGATCGACCATCGGGTACTCGAGGATCTGGGTGCTGCGGGTCAACAGATCGGGAACATCGAGCCAACCGAAGTTCCAATCGGCGAAGTAGGGCAGTACGTCCTTGAGCTGGCCCGAGCAGTCCCAGCTGGCCTCGCGGGTCAGGTCCTGGGCGACGTCGGGCACCATGCAGACCCAGTTGACCAGGGCGCGGCCGTGCTGGGCGTGGCGCGCCGAGCAGGGATAGGCGATCAGGCGGGTGGAGCGATCGTCGTTGGCGACGATCATGCTGCGGCCGTCGAGGAACTCGTCGACTTCGGTCAGGCCGCGCCACATCTGGATGCGGGCCGGCAGCAGTTCGCAACGGTCGGGATGCAGGCGGGCGCGTACCGCCGAATGCAGGCCGTCGGCGCCGATCAGGGCGGAGGCTTCGAAGGTTACGGCGGCCGAGTTATCGGCGCGGTCCTGGGCGCGGACGCGGATGCCGGTGCGGGTGTGTTCGAAGTCCTGCACGCGCAGGCCGGTGCGCACGGCGTCGGCGCCGAGCCGCTCGCGCACGGCCGCCAACAGCAGCATCTGCAGTTCGCCGCGATGGATCGCGTACTGCGGATACGGGTCGCCGGCGGCAAGACCACGCGGCTCGCTCCACAGCGTGGTGCCGGCATGGTCGAGATAGCGCAGTTCGCGGGTGGCGATGCCGGTCGCGGCGATCGCCTCGCCCAGGCCGAGCGCGAACAACTGGGCGATGGCGGCGGGCTGGACATTGATGCCGACGCCGAGCGGCCGGATCGCGTTGGCGCTTTCGAGCACCACGACTCGTTCGATGCCCTGCGCATGCAGGGCCAGGGCGGTCGTCAGCCCGCCGATGCCTGCGCCGGCGATCACGATGTCGGTTTGCGTGGAGGTGGACATAACGACGGAAGCTCCTCGACCTTGAGTTGTCGGACTGCCGGTCGCAACCGCCTTCCGATCGAGGACGCCGAGGCTGATGCAACGGTGTCGGCGACGATGAGCGACCGCTGGACTGCAGGCCTGCGGGCAGAGGGGCCGCGACGCTCGCCTGAGCGACCCGGCCCCTCGTCGCCTTCCATCCGTCACAGGCGGCGCCGGGTCCGGGACAGCGGGTCTCGGGCCGGGCCGCCGCGACGGGCGATGCGCATCAACGATGGACCGACGCGACCGAGTAAACGTGCGGGGTGGCGCGCGCGAGTTCGGCGCTGCGCTTGCCGTAGTCCTGCGCGGCGGGGTCTTCGCGGGTGGCCTTGATGTCTTCGGCGCTGCGCCACTGGGCATAGTTGACGACGCGGCTGCCGTCCTTGCTGGCGAGGATGCTCACCGAGATGAAACCGGGGCGGTGGCGGATCACCTTGTCGGCGCCTTCGTTGAGGAGGTCGACCAGCGCCTGCTGCTTGGCGGGCTCGACATCGAAAACGTTGATGAAGGTCACCGTGTCGTCGGCGCGGATTACCTGTTCGTTCTTGGCCATGATGTGATTCTCTGCTTTGTTCCGGCGGGACTAGCCGGTCGGTGGGTATCACGGCAGACTCGCCAGCGAGGGCTGCCGCGCATGTCGAAGACCCTGTGTCCGCTTGCCGCGAGCGAAATTCGCGGTCGGGCTTCGACCGATAAAGTAATGAGAGGCCTTGGCTGGCGCATCTGTAGTTTCTACGGATAAAGAATGGCGATGCGGGGATTCCGAAGTACGCGCGGAGATGACATCGGTCGCGAAGTGCGACGTCGGGGTGAATGTGCCTAATATTAGAGATTCGGTTTTTGTCACAAAATGTCTTAAAAACAGCGGTATTCGACGATCCTTTGTAGATCTAGAAATCGCGCGGCAATCCGTGCAAGTGTTATCTGTCATATAAAAAATCAGTATGTCGTCATGACTTCAGTTGCCGCAGAATCGGCATGCGGACCCCTGCTGAAGGAGCGGTGAGCTGGCGATGACGCAGCGATGACAGGCATTGTTGGCTGTGGCGACCGGTCGGTGGCAAGGCCGGTTCAGATGCCTGTAGGGGCGACGTGAGTCGCGACCGCGGTACGCGCAGAGGCGCCAAGGCCGGTGTCGTTCGACGAAGCGGCGCGCTTCGCCAGAGTAGGAGCGACGCAAGTCGCGACCGCGTTGTAGCGCCTTATTGTGTAACTTTGGATCAAGAGCAAAGCTTCCGCTCCCTAAAGGGTGCGGGTAACTTTCTCGTCCAAAGCAACAGAAGAAAGTCACCAAAGAAAAGTGCTCCCTGCAAGGGCACCAGCCGTGCGATCGGTGCCGACGCGGGGATGCTCCAGACAGGCCATCCATGGCCTGCTTGCGCACGGCCCCCTCCCTGCGGGCCGCCCTCCGTGTCTTCAGTTGACCGGCAAAGCGGCAAAGCGGAAAAGCGGTAAAGCGGTAAAGCGGTAAAGCGGCAAAGCGGATCAAAATCCGGCACGGCAGACGACGCATTGCTCTTGGGTAGGAGCGGCGCAAGCTGCGACCGCGCAACCCCGACCATCCGCGCCGGCAGCCGCAGATTCGCGGTTGCGACTCACGTCGCTCCTACAGGGGATACGACCGGCGACGGGGCGAGATTGAGGCATGGCAGTCGCGGCTGGCGCCGCTCCTACCCCGGCGAAGGTACGCCGCTTCGATGGATGGCAAGGGCGTTGTCGCTTCGACGCGTCCCGTGGTCGCGGCTTGCCCGGTCCTTTCTTTTGTTGCTTTAGACAAAAGAAAGTAACCCGCCGCTTCAGTAGCGGAAGCTTTGGGTTTGATCTTGATCCTGATCCTGATCCTGATTTGGGGGGCGCAGTAACACCGTCGCAGCACGGCGTCCACGCAGAAAGGGCGTTACAGCAGCCGATCCATGCGGTACCAAATAGTCAAGACCCGGTTAGACAATGGATGTGACGAATGCAGCCGGCCGCATCAGCAACCGGCTGCACCAGATCGGTCCGGCGCACGGCCGAACCCAGCGATCAAATCGGACGCGCCTCCACGATGCTCAGGCCCGAAGCAGTCGGCAGGACTCGCTCCATGGCGAAGCCCGACGCGGCGAACAGAGTCTTGAACTCGTCGGCAGTGCGCTCCTGGGCGCCCAGCAGCACCAGCATGTGCAGGTCCAGCCATTTGCCGAAGAACGGCTCTTCGCCCTCCGGCAGTACCAGCTCGACGATCAGCAGCTTGCCGTGCGCCGGCATCGCGCGGCGGCAATTGCGCAGGATCTCGATGCTGCGTGCGTCGTCCCAGTCGTGCAGCAGCAGCGACAGGATGTAGACGTCGCCGTCGGCGGGCACTTCGACGAAGAAGTCGCCCCCGACCGTGCCGCAACGTTCGCCGACGCCGGCCTCGGCCAGGCGCTTGCCGGCGGCCTCCGCCACGTGCGGCTGATCGAACAGGATGCCGCGCGCCTCGGGCTGGCTGCGCAGGATCGCCGAGAGCAGCGGGCCGTAGCCGGCGCCGATGTCGACGACGGTCTCGAACGGCGAGAAGTCGTAAGCCTCGACGACGGCCTGGGCGACCTGCTTGGTATAGCCGGCCTGAGCTTCGTTGAACACGCGGTCGGCTTCCGGATGCTGGGCCAGATAGCCGAAGTAGCTGGTGCCGAACTGCTTCTCGAACGCGGTCTCGCCGGTCTGCACGTTGTGCAGCACGTCGGCCCAGGCGCGGTACTGCTCTTCGCCGTGCATGATCGCCTGCGGACGCATCGAGTCCGGGGTGCCGCTGCGCAGCAGCGCGGCGAGCGGGGTGATGCCGAACACGCCCGGCTGGTTCTCGGTGAACACGCCGATGCTGGCGATGGTGCGCAGCACGCGCTTGAGCAGCGGAGCCTTGGCGCCGGTCGCGGCCGCCAGTTCCTCGATCGGCTTCGGCGCGTCGGCGACCAGGTCGGCGATACCGAGCTTGGCGGCGACGTAGAGCGATTGCGTCACCCAGTAGCCGGTGATCATCTGCAGCAGGATCGACGACAAGGGTACGGCGCCGGCACGGATATTCTCAGTCATATGCACTCCTGGAGTAGTTATGCGCAATAAAGTCGTGGGATGGCGTCGGCGATAAGCGGGTCGCCCAGCAGGATGGACGGGCCGGGACGAGGCCTGCGCATTCGCTGAGCCGGTGATTGGAACGCCGCAACAAGTCCGATGCATGACCGCCCCCTGCGAACATCGGATTCGTTATGAGACTTCGCGGCGCTTTATGCGCCGTCCGGACAACGCCGGCGTGTCGTGCATGATAAAAAACCGATAGCGCTCACACTAAGTCCGAGACTGCGATGCAGTGCCGGATGCGCCGCGCGATGGGTCTGCTCGGCGGCTGCAATCTACATCGATCGCATCATTGGCGGTTACGTACTTTCTACGGTTAAACCGCCATTTTTCATCTGATAATTTGCCGTCACTGCTGGAAATCGCCAGCTGCATCCGAACGAGGAAACAAACGGTTCGGGCGGCATTCGCGATGTTCCCATCGGCATGGTTGGGGCATCGGCCGCAGTACGCGCTCGCTATATGGCACGCCGAATTCCGGCGCCGCGGCGTGCGCCGCCCGGTTACGCAAGTTCGCATGCAAGGATCGACGCGATCGATCGCGTGCCGGGACTCAAACCTAATGGGGAGACGATTCCATGTTTCGACCGTTGAGCGTAGTCAGAAACGAGGACGATTGGTCGCCGCAGACCTGGCAACAGCGTCCGGCGCAGCAACAACCCCAATATGCTGCGGACGGAGAACTGGAGAAGGCGACCGACCGGCTGGCGCGATTGCCGCCGCTGGTGACTTCGCTCGAAGTGTTGAAGTTGAAGCGGGCCCTGGCCGAAGCGCAGGAAGGAAGACGCTTCCTGCTGCACGGAGGCGATTGTGCCGAGAGCTTCGTCGACTGCACCAGCGAGATCATCG
Organism: Lysobacter sp. 1R34A; assembly: GCF_051217035.1. Lineage (NCBI taxonomy): Bacteria > Pseudomonadati > Pseudomonadota > Gammaproteobacteria > Lysobacterales > Lysobacteraceae > Lysobacter > Lysobacter sp. 1R34A. The sequence continues at coordinate 29,423 of NZ_JBPKJP010000022.1, read as the reverse complement.
CCAACCGCCTCAAGGTGTTGCTGCAGATGAGCATCGTCCTCGCGCATGGCCTGAAGCAGCCGGTGATCCGGGTCGGCCGCTTCGCCGGACAGTACGCCAAACCGCGTTCGACCAACGAGGAAACCCGCGACGGCGTGTCGCTGCCGAGCTTTCGCGGCGACATCGTCAATGGCGCCGATTTCGACGAGGCCTCGCGTCGTCCCGACCCGAACCGCCTGTTCGAAGCCTATGCCCATTCGGCGCTGACCCTGAATTTCACCCGCGCCATGGTCGATGGCGGCTTCGGCGACATCCACCATCCCGAGTATTGGAAACTCGATTGGGTCGAGCACTCGCCCCGCGCAATCGAGTACAGGCGAGTGGTAGAAGAAATCGCCGATTCCTTGCGTTTCATGAAGACCGTCGGCGGGCAGTTCGTCGACAGCCGCATGCACACCGGCTTCTACACCTCGCACGAAGCCTTGCTGCTGCACTATGAGGCCGCCTTGACCCGGCGCGTTCCGCAACGAGGGGGCTGGTTCAACCTGTCGACGCATCTGCCCTGGATCGGCATGCGCACCGCGGCGCTCGACGGCGCCCATGTCGAACTGTTCCGCGGTATCGGCAACCCGATCGCGGTGAAAGTCGGGCCGACCACCAAGCCCGACGAATTGCTGCGCTTGATCGATGTGCTCAACCCCTACGAAGAACCGGGCCGCCTGACCCTGATCACGCGGATGGGCAAGAGCCGGATCGCCGATGCCCTGCCGGGCTTGCTCAAGACGGTGCGCCAGGCCGGACGCCGGGTGCTGTGGGTCGCCGACCCGATGCACGGCAACACCGAGAGCGCCGGCAACGGCTACAAGACCCGGCGCTTCGACAACATCCGCGGCGAGCTGGACTTGGCCTTCGACATCCATGCCGCCGAGGGCACGCGCCTGGGCGGTGTGCACCTGGAACTGACCGGCGAGGACGTGACCGAATGCCTCGGCGGCGCGCGCGACCTGGCCGAGGCTGACCTGAGCCGCGCCTACAAGACGGCGGTCGACCCGCGCCTGAACTACGAACAGTCGCTGGAGCTGTCGATGTTGATCGTCTCCGCCAGCCGCGCCACGCCGTCGGCGCGGCCGGTCGCGCCGCCCCTGCGGGCGATGGGCGGCTCGCTGTGAGGAGCCAGGCCACGGCCAACGCACGCGATGCACGCCGCCGCAGGCGATGCCGCCGCGAGTAGCGAATCTCCGCCGCGGCAGCGCCGATAGCGCCGCGGCAACCGCCACGAAGGGCGCCATGCCCGAGACGATGGAAGCAATCATGACCGGTATTCCGAAGATCCAGCCTTATGCGATGCCGACCACCGCCCAGCTTCCCGCCAACATCGCGAGCTGGAAGATCGATCCCGATCGCGCGGTGCTGCTGGTGCACGACATGCAACGCTATTTCCTGCGCCCGATCCCGTCCGAAGGCCTGGGCTCGGTGCTGGTCCGCAACGCCGCCTCGATCCGCCGGCGCTGCCAGGCGCTCGGCATTCCGGTGGCCTATACCGCGCAGCCCGGCGGAATGACCGCCGAGGAACGCGGCCTGCTCAAGGACTTCTGGGGCAACGGCATGCAGGTCGACCCGGTCGACCGCAACGTCGTCGACGAACTGAGCCCGGCCGAGGGCGACTGGTCGCTGACCAAGTGGCGCTACAGCGCGTTCTGGAAGTCCAACCTGCTCGAGCGCATGCGCGAGTCCCGCCGCGACCAGTTGATCATCTGCGGCGTCTACGCTCACATCGGCGTGCTGATGACCGCGGTCGAGGCGTTTTCCAACGATATCGAAACCTTCGTGGTCGGCGACGCCGTCGCCGACTTCTCCCTGGAACGTCACCTGATGGCGCTCGAGTACGCCGCGCGCTGCTGCGCCGTCGTGGTGACCTCGGAACAGGTGGCCGCATGACTACTTCATTGCTGCACGATATCGTCGGGGGGCAGGCCGGCCAGGGCGCGTTCGCACTGTTGTTCCGGCCGCAGTCGGACGTCCAGGACATGCTGGACGTGTTCGCCGGCGAGATGGGCCAGTTCGATACGCTCGAATCGATTCCGCTGGCCGACGCGGGAACCGTCGGCGAGGAAGTGTTGGTGCTGGTTCCCTACGGACAATTGCGCGAACGCGGCTTCGCGTCCGTCGACGATGGCCAGCGTCTGCAAGTCATGACGATCCATCAGCGTGAGCGCGTTTGCGTCGAGGAGGCGCTGAAGACCATCGCCGCGGCGCCGATCGAGCTGGCCGGCGGCGAGTTCGACATCGACGACGAAGCCTATGCCGAGAAGGTGCGGCGGATCGTCGCCGACGAGATCGGCCGCGGCGAAGGCTCCAACTTCGTGCTCAAGCGGACCTTCGTCGCCGACATCAGCGGCTATTCGCTGTCGGTCGCGCTGGCCGCGTTCCGCCGCCTGGTGCAGGAAGAGGTCGGCGCCTATTGGACCTTCATCGTCCACACCGGCGAGCGCACCTTCATCGGCGCCAGCCCCGAGCGCCAGGTCAGCCTGCGCGACGGCGTGGCGACGATGAACCCGATCAGCGGCACCTACCGCTATCCGCCGTCGGGCCCGTCGCTGTCGGGCGTCATGGGCTTCCTCGCCGATGCCAAGGAGAAAGACGAGCTGTACATGGTGGTCGACGAAGAGCTGAAGATGATGGCCCACTTTTGCCCGCAGGGCGGCAAGGTGGTCGGGCCGTATCTCAAGGAAATGTCGCGGCTCGCCCACACCGAGTACTTCATCGAAGGACGTACCAGCAGCGACCCGCGCACCATCCTGCGCCATACCTTGCTCGCCCCGACCGTCACCGGCAGCCCGATCGAGAACGCCTGCAGGATCATCGCCCGCCACGAACCGGAGGGCCGCGGTTACTACGGCGGCGTGGCCGCCCTGATCGGGCGGGACGCGAACGGTCGGGCGATGATGGACTCGGCGATCCTGATCCGTACCGCCGACATCGATGCCGGCGGACGCATGCGCATCGGCGTCGGCGCGACCATCGTGCGCCATTCCGACCCGGCCTCGGAGGCCGCGGAAACCCGGGCCAAGGCCAAGGCGCTGCTGGCCGCGCTCGGCCACGGCCGCAAGTCGAGTTTCGGGCTGGACCCGGACGTGCAGGCCGCGCTAAAGCAGCGCAACGGCGGCATCGCCGATTTCTGGTTGTCCGATGCCGACGACCGCATCCGCATCGACCCGGCCCTGAGCGGTCGCAAGGTGCTGATGGTCGACGCCGAGGACGCATTCACCGCGATGCTCGCGCAGCAGCTCGAGTCGATCGGCCTGGACGTCACCATGTGCCGCTTCGACGAGCCGGCCTTGTTCAAGGGCGACTGGGATCTGGCGGTGATGGGTCCGGGCCCGGGCGACCCGCGCAACATGGACGACCCGCGCATCGCCAGCATCCGCCGGGCGATGAGCCATCTGCTCGCCGAGAAGAAGTCCTTCCTCGCGGTGTGCCTGAGCCACCAGATCCTGTGCCTGGAGCTGGGGCTGGAGCTGATCCAGCGCGCCACGCCGAACCAGGGCGTGCAGCGCGAGATCGACTTCTTCGGCAGCCCCGAACTGGTCGGCTTCTACAACACCTACGTCGCCATGTGCGACAGCAGCCAGTTCGCCCGCGGCGAGCACAGCCTGATCGAGGTCAGCCGCGACGCCGAGTCGAACGAAGTCCATGCGCTGCGCGGCGCCGGCTTCGCCTCGATCCAGTTCCATGCCGAGTCGCTGCTGACCCGCCGCGGCGTGGACATCATCGCTTCGAGCGTAAAGAGAGTGTTGACCGCATGAAAACGACGATCAGCTGGTGGAACCTGGACCGGTCGGGCCAGACCATAGAGTCGATGCGCGACTACCTGAGGGAGGAGGGCGTAGCCCCATGGGAAGACGTGCGCGGCATGCATTCCAAGTTCTGGATCTCCGATCCGGCCAACAACCTGTGGGGTGCGGTGGTGGTATGGGAGTCGAGCGACGCGATGAGCCAGCCGCTGCCGCCGAACCGCGCGACCGAGTTGATCGGCTATCCGCCGAGCATGCGCACCACCTTCGACATGGAGGTATTGATCGAGCACGGCCGCGCCGGCCCCTGGCTGGTCGGCGACGCGCTCGAGGAAGAGCACGCCTGAAACACCGTGCTACCGCGCAAGGTCGAGCGTTCGGCCGACGGCGCAGCCGGGCAGCGCGCAGGGTTCGTCGGTGCAGGCGACGGGTCGGTACGCGCACTGCGCGGCTGCGCCGAAGCCGGCGACGGCAGGCGCCCCGATCGCCACGCGCGCCGCGCCCGCCAGGCATCGAGGCCGGGCGACGACTTCGATGCAGGACGCAAGCTCCCCATACACCGGACGAACCGACATGAGTCAATTCAACGCTACATCAGCCCAGGCGCTGGAGATTTCGATCTTCGACGTGCCGCCCGAACAACCGATTCCGCTGCTGCGCGAATGGTTCAACCAGGCCATCGACAACCGCGTGCGCGATCCCGGCACCCTGGCCCTGGCGACCACCGGCATCGACGGGCGCGCTTCCAACCGCATGGTCCATCTGCTTGAGATCACCGGCGATTCGCTGGTGTTCACCACCCATGCGAAAAGCCAGAAGGGCCGCGAGATCGCCTTCAACGGCTGGGCCTCGGGCGTGCTGTATTGGCGCGAAACCAAGCAGCAGATCGTCCTGAGCGGACCGGTCGGGCCGCTGTCGGCGGCCGAGTCGGACCTGCTGTGGAGCAAGCGTCCGCCCGAAGCCAATTCCATGTCGACCGTGTCGCGCCAGAGCGCCGTGCTGGAAGACGAGAAGGCATTGCGTCTGCAAGCGCAGCGCCTGACCCGCGCAGCGATTCCGCTGGTGCGGCCGGAGGGCTGGCACGGCTATGCGCTGCGTCCGACCATCGTCGAATTCTGGCAGGCCTCCGACGATCGGTTGCACAGCCGTTTGCGTTACGACGCGGCGCCGTCGGGCTGGACCCATCGCAGGCTGCAACCATAAGGAGGCGCCGACATGACCGCAGGCAAGTATGTAGTGGCCGATGTATTCACCGACCGCCCGCTGGAAGGCAACCCGGTCGCGGTGTTCACCGATGCGTCCGGCCTGGAAGCGGCGGACATGCAACGCATCGCCCGCGAAATGAATCTTTCCGAGACCACCTTCGTGTTCCCGCCCGGCGCGGACGGCGATTTCCACGTGCGCATCTTCACCCCGGTCAACGAACTGCCGTTCGCCGGGCATCCGACCCTCGGCACCGCGATCGTGCTCGGCGAGCAGTGCGATGCCGCCGGCTTCGGCCTGGAAACCGCCATGGGTACGGTGCCTTTCACCTTCCAGCGCAACGACGACGGCAGCATCCTCACCGCGAGCATGCAGCAGCCGATCCCGGCCTGGGAGCCGTACGAACTCGCCGACGTGCTGCTCGAAGGCCTCGGCCTGGCCTCGTCGACCCTGCCGGTGGAGATCTACCGCAACGGCCCGCGCCACGTCTTCGTCGGCCTGCCCAGCATCCCGGCCTTGTCGGCGGTGAAACCCGACCTGCGCATCCTCGCCACCTTGCCGGACATGGCCGCGAACTGCTTCGCCGGCTCGGGTTCGCAATGGCGCATGCGCATGTTCTCGCCGGCCTACGGCGTGGCCGAGGACGCCGCGACCGGCTCGGCCGCCGGGCCGCTCGCTTTGCATCTGATCCGTCACGGCCGGCTAGGCTTCGGCCAGCCGATCGAGATCTGCCAGGGCGTCGAGATGGGCCGCCGCTCGGTCATGCACGCGGTGGTCGAAGGTTCGTTGGCGCAGATCGGGCCGATCCGCGTATCCGGCACGGCGACGGTGGTGGCGCGCGGCGAACTGACCCGCTGGAAAGCTTGAGACCGGCGCATCCGCCGCGCATCGGTCGCCAATCAACCACTCATGGCCTACATAGAGGACGGCATCATGATCGAACATGCTTTCAAGACTTCCGAAGCCGGCAGCGACGACGATCTGCGCCGCAGGCACCGGGCGGTGGTCGAGGATTATATGAGCCGCAAGGGCGAGGCGCGGCTGACCCGCTATCTGCTGTTCACGCCCGACGGCAGCGGCGGCCTGTGGACCAACGACACCGGCGAGCCGATCGTGTCGCGCGGCCACGAAGGCTTGAAGGCGCACGGCGCGTGGTCGCTGAAATGCTTTCCGGATTGGGAATGGAAGAACGTGCAGATTTTCGAGACCCAGGACCCGAACCGCTTCTGGGTCGAGTGCGACGGCGAAGGCCAGATCCTGTTCCCCGGCTATCCGCCGGGCTACTACAGCAACCACTTCATCCATTCTTTCCTGCTGGAGAATGGGAAGATCAAGCAGAACCGCGAGTTCATGAACCCCTACCAGCAGATGCGCGCGCTCGGCATTCCGATTCCGGCGATCAAGCGCGAAGGTATCCCGGCCTGAGGCCGTTCGTTCCCGGGCGCCGTACGACTTGGCAGCACTGCAGCCTCTCGTCGTCGTGACCGGAGTGGAGCGCGAGATGGATATTCGCTAGGCGCGGGCAAGCGTTCTGGAGGGAGTGCGCGACCGTTCGCTCCCTTTGGCAAAGGAGAAAGCGCTTGGTTGAATGCCTTCCGAGCGGGGCGCGTTCCTTCGCCCTTTGGAAAAGGGGTTGGCGCCGACGTCCATGGAGGTCGAGATAGGGCGGCTGCGCCAGGATCTGCTTCGGTCGATGCGACGGAGAGCAGTCTCCATCCTCCTCAAAGGGGACTCACGGCGTCGTAGCGCTCAGCAACTAAATCGTCGCGAATGAGGCTGGGGGGCGTTCGCCCCCTTTGGACGGACTGGCGCCTGCGTGAACCGGGGCGGGGGATGCGGCTGCGCCGGGGACTTGTTTCGGTCGTTGCCATGAACGACGCCGCTCAAGGCGACAACGTTTCCAACGCCGGTTCCGCCGCCAGCGGCGATTTCGGTTGCAGCCACGCCAGGCTCGCACCGCGCATGCCGGTGCTGGCGGTCATGCTGTCGCGATGATTGCGGCTGCAATCGGCGGCGACGATGCCGTGCGGCATCAGGCTATGCAATTCCATCTGGGTCAGGCGGTCGCCGCCGCGTTGCGCCTGGGCGTGCAGTGCCGAGGCCAAGGCCGCCGCGCGTTGCTTGTCGTCGACCGCCAGCGCGGCGACGATGTCGAGCAGGTCCAGGCGGCTGGTCAGGGACCAGGCGTCGGCAGGCAGCTTGCTGCGGGCCTGCGCACCGAAGCGCCGGCTGGTGGCCCAATCGCCGCGTGCGGCGGCGTTCTCGGCCAGGCCGGTCTCGGCGCCGGCGACCAGCCAGTGATACTGCGCCGCGCGCATCACGGGCAGGGCGCGTTGATACAGCCGGTCGGATTCGGCGAAGGCGCCGGTGCGCGTCAACAGCGTGGCGATATCCATTGCCGCTTCCGCGCCCTCGGGCGAATCGCCCAGCGCCGCGAGCGCCGTCTGCGCGCGTCCCAGCAGCTCCGCCGCGGCTTCCTTGTCGCCGCCGAGCCATTCGGTGTGCGCACGGCCGACCAGCGGCGAGACCAGAGTGGACTGTTGTTCGGAGGCGGCGCAACGCAACCAGTCGCTGCGCGCTTCCTGCAGGTCGCCTAGCGGCAGGCGGGCCTCGGCACGCAGGCAGGCGATGCGGGCGCGCGATTCGCCGGCGCCGCCGGCCGGCAGCCGGGCTATCTCGCGCTCGGCACCGTCCAAGACCGCGACGGCATAGGCGTAGCGGCCGTGCATCGAGCTCAGGGCCGCATCGAAATGCGCCAGGTCGACGACCCAGCGGCCTTGCAGTCCGGCCTTGCGCAGTTGGCGCAGGCGTTCGGCCGCGCTGTCCAGGCGCGCGCCGACGATATCCTCGATCAACAAGGCCATCGCCAGCCGGTGGCCGATCAGCACGTCGCCGGAATCGTGGGTGACCATCAAGGCTTCTTCGAGCAACCTGCGATAGCCGGGCAAGTCGCCGGCGTTGAAGTGCTGGGCGGCGGCGCGCGCGAGAATGTCGATCTCCAGCCGGCGATAGCCGCCCGCGCGGGCCTGCGCCAGCAGTGTTTGCATGCGCGCGGTGGAGGCCGCGCCGGGCGCGACCGTGGCTTCGGCGAGGAAGCGCGCGTACAGCGCCCGGGTGCGGTTGCCGGCCGCTTCCAGGCGCTTGGCCGCGTGTTCGTACTGGCCGACGTCGGCGCGCTCCTTGTATTGCAGGGTGTCGGCCACCGCGATCATCAGCAGGGCATTGCCGTGTTCCAGTTCCCAGCCGGCGCCGGCTTCGCGGGTGATGCGCTCGGCGCTGCGCGCATACTCGCGCATGCGCTCCGGTTCGCCCATCAACTGGTGGATCTCGCTGATCAGCAGCAACCGGGCGACGCGCGTGCCCATCGGCTTGTGGTCCCAGTCGGGCGTGGACAGCCTGCTCATGGCCTGTTGCAGTTCGCCGGTCTGCGACAGCAACTGGGCGTACTGGAGCGCATAGCTCGACTGCGCGGGATAACGCGCGACGAGTTTCGCGTACGCCTCGCGCGCCTGCTGATGGCGCCGAGGATCCATCGCCAGGGCTTCGGCGCGCATCGATTCTTCGACTTCGGCCGGCACCGGCTTGGTCGATTCGATCGCGACCTGCATCTGCTCGATCGCCGAAGTGGCCTGGGCCAGGCGCGATTGCGCTCGCGCCAACTGCATCCGCGCCAGCCCGAAACGCGGGGCCTGACGCACGACTTCATTGGAGATCGCGGCCGCGGCGATCCAGTCGCGCCGGTCGATCGCCTCCACCGCGTCGGCGTAGCGGCGCGCCGCCGGCGCGGCGAGGTTCAAGGCCGGCCAGGCATCGGCGCGGCCGGGTACGAGTTTGGCCATTACCTGCTGCGACAGCGTGTCGACCATCGCCGGCACCTGCGAGACCGGCCCCTTGACTTCGAGCCGTTGTTCCCGGCCCTGGTCGTGAAAGCGAGCGCGTATCAGAACCTGCGAGGCATCGCCTGCGGCGATGCCCGACGACAGGAAGACTACTTTCGGCGAACTCGACTCGCCGTCGGCGGCGAGGTCGGCTTCGGTCATCAGGGTTACTTCCGGCAGGCTGCCGAGTTTCCAGCGCAGCCATTCGCGCAACAGCTTCACCGGCCAGCGCGTGGCATTGGCGCGGTCTTCCACTTCGATCAGGGCGACCGCCAGCGGTCGTGCAACCGCGGTCGCGCCCGTGCCGGCCGTTGCGGAATCGCGAAACCACAACAACGCGCCGGCGACGGCGAGCAGGGCGATCGCCGCGGCGGCCCAGGCGGCGGGACGGGCCCAGCGTCTCCAGCGCGGCTGCACCGACGTACTCGGGCGTATTGCCGGGGCCGATTCGACGGGCGATTCGACGGACGATTCGGTCGCGACAGCGGCCGCCGGCTGCGCAGCGGCGACTTCGTCGGTATCGGTTGCCGTTGCGACATCGGGCACCGGCTCGGCGGGAGGATCGGCTGGGGTACTGGCTGGAGGTCCGGCCGGCGCGGGCAGTTCGGCGAACCATTCGACCGGGCCGGGCGGCTCGAACACGTAGCCGCCCTTGGCGACGGTGCGGATCCAGCCTTTGCGCGGCTCGCCGAGCGCCTTGCGCAGCAACCACATGTTCTGGGTCAGGTTGGCGTCTTCGACGACCAGCCCCGGCCACAGGCGCGCGAACAGCTCGGCGCGACCATGCAGGGTGTGCGGCTCGGCCATCAGCAGCGCCAGCAGGTCGAACAGGCGCTGCGGCAGCTCGACTTCGACCCCGCCGCAGTTCACCCGGCGATAGCGCAGATCGATGAGCAGGTCGCCGGTGCGCAGGTAGCGCGAATCGGGTGGCCAAGGCGGCGTACGCGGGTCGGTCATCGGTCGCCTCAGCCGCTTTACGAAGTCGATGCTGGCGATGGATCGCCAGGCCGCAACATCCTGCCGCATGCCTATCGCTGGGGACAGGCGCCTGGGTGAGGGGGCACTGCCCTATTAATGTGACCAGAATATCGTTTTCAGCGACAAATGAGAAAAAAGTGATCTCTCGTCAGAGGTAACAGCCCTCTGCGCCGCACTACATCTGGGACACCGGTCGCACGGCGTCGCCCACCGAAGACGACCGGACAGCGAGCGAGTTCGTTCCTGGACTCGCAATTCCGATCAGCTCAGAGGGGATTCATTAGATGTCCACTGTATCGAATAACGGCATTCGCAAGAACCTACTGGCCACCGCCACCGTATTGGCCCTGTCCGCGCTGGCCGCTCCGGCCCTCGCCGGGCAGGTCCACCTGGACGGTCTGCAGGCGCCGCAAGGCTACGATGGCTTCATCGTCAAGTACCGCAACGGCTCGGTCCAGCGCCAGGACAGCGCCAAGGTAACGGCCTCCCTCAGCCAGAGCTTGCGCGCCAAGGTCGCCGGCCGGCTGATCGCGCTGAAGCACGTGCGTCGCCTGGCGATCGGGTCCGATCTGGTGCGCGCCGACGGCAAACTCGATCGAGTCGACGCCGAAGCCTTGATGCGGCAACTGGCGGCGGATCCGAATGTGGAGTCCGTTCAGGTGAACCGCCTGTGGACCCACACCATGGATCCGAACGACAGCCGTTACGGCGAGCAGTGGCACTATTCGGGCGTCAACGGCGCGCGCGTCAACACCGCCTGGGATCGTGCGACCGGCGCCGGCACCGTGGTTGCCGTCGTCGATACCGGTATCGTCCCGCACGCCGAACTCAACGGTAACAACAATCTCCTGCCTGGCTACGACTTCGTCAGCGATGCCGCCCGTGCGCGCGACGGCAACGGCCGCGACAACAATCCCAACGACGAAGGCGACTGGTTCGGGACCGGCGAATGCGGCCTGGGTTCGCAAAAGCGCGACTCCAGCTGGCACGGCAGTCACGTCGCCGGCACCATCGCCGCGGCGACCAATAATGCCGCCGGTGTGGCGGGCGTCGCTCATGGCGCCCGGATCGTCCCGGTCCGCGTGCTGGCCAAGTGCGGCGGCAGCACCGCCGACATCGCCGACGGCATCGTCTGGGCCGCAGGCGGTGCGGTCAACGGAGTACCCGCCAACGCCAACCCGGCCGAGGTCATCAACCTGAGCTTGGGCGGCGCGTCCGCGCAGTGCGATGCGGCGTATCAGGATGCCATCGACAAAGCCGTCGCGCGCGGCGCTACGGTGGTAGTCGCCGCCGGCAACAGCAACAAGGATGTATCCGGGTTTACGCCGGCCAACTGCAACAACGTCGTTGCGGTCGCCGCGACGGACCGCAACGGCGATCGCGCCTTCTATTCGAACTACGGCGCGACGATGGACATTGCCGCTCCGGGTGGCGAGACCTGCACCCCGAATGTTCGTTTCCTGGCGCTCGGACAGCAACCGTACTGCGACGTCAACCACAAAGAGCAGGGCGTTCTCTCGCTCGGTAACACCGGCCTTACGGTGCAGGCCGCGGCCGACTACACCTTCATGCAGGGCACCTCGATGGCGGCTCCGCACGTGGCCGGCGTGGTCGCGCTCATGCAGTCGGCGGTCGCGAACCCCCTGACTCCGGCCCAGGTCGAGCGGGCCCTGAAGGATTCCAGCCGCGCGATCGCGGCGGCCAATTGCCCGGGCGGATGCGGTACCGGCCTGGTCGACGCCAATGCGGCCGTCGTCGAGGCAATCCGGGTCGCAGGCGGTGGCGGCGGCAACGTCAACCCGGTCGCGAACTTCACCTCCGCCGTCAACGGCCTGACCGCGACCTTCACCGACAGTTCCAGCGACAGCGACGGCAGCATCGTCTCGCGCAGCTGGAATTTCGGCGACGGCAGCGCGGCCTCGACCGCCACCAACCCCAGCCACGCCTACGCCGCGGCCGGCACCTACAGCGTCAGCCTGACCGTCACCGACAATGCCGGCGGCACCCACACCAAGACCGCCTCGGTCACGGTGGCCGCGCCGGCCGGCGGCGTGCAGACCTACACCAACGGTACCGACTACACCATCAACGACAACAGCACGGTGGAAAGCCCGATCACCGTCACCGGCCGCAGCGGCAATGCACCGAGCAACGCGACGGTGACGGTGGCGATCGTGCACAGCTTCCGCGGCGACGTGCGCGTCGACCTGGTCGCGCCGGACGGTTCGACCTATCTGTTGAAGAACTACAGCACCTACGACAGCGCCGACGACATTCGCGGCACCGCGACCCTGAACCTGTCGACCGAGAGCCTGAACGGCACGTGGAAGCTGCGCGCACGCGACAATTACGTCAACGACACCGGCAAGATCGACAGCTGGAGCATCAAGTTCTGAGGGACGCTTGATCTTCGATAGTCCGTGAATACGAAACAGCCCCGGCCCTCGCCGGGGCTGTTTTGTCAGGTCGGCCCGCCGTCGCCATGGCAACCAGACAGGGTCGCCGCCAGGCCGGATCGGTGACGAGATGGGATCGATCGCGAGGCCGCCGGTTCGTAGCGACGAACAGGTCTTCAGCGTTTGGCCCGCTGTTCCCCATCGGGGCAGGAGAATTTGCTCTTGCCAGCATGAGCCGCGCCAACCCGCGCAAGCCCGGTGCCGACGCCGCCCCGCCGAACGCTGCTGTCCCGGTGTGCCCGTTCACCCGCACAAAGCGACCGTTCCGCGTCAAATGAGAAAAAAGAGATATCTCCTTAGAGGCTGGCCGGCACTCGATCGCACTACATCTGCGACACCGGTCCCATGGCGTCCACGCCGACGAAGGCCGGACCGTCAGCGGGTCCGTTCAAGACCCGATATTCCGATAGCTCAGAGGGGTTCCAGATGTCCACTGCATCGAACAACGGCATTCGCAAGAATGTCTTGGCCACCGCCACCGTGTTGGCGCTGTCCGTAATCGCCGCCCCGGCCTTCGCCGGCCAGGTCCACCTGGACGGCCTGCAGGCGCCGCAAGGCTACGACGGCTTCATCGTCAAGTATCGCAACGGCTCGCTACAGCGCCGCGACAGCGCCAAGGTGGCGACCTCCCTGCGCGAGGCCGTACGCGCCAAGATCGCCGGCCGGCTGATCGCCATGAAGCACGTGCGTCGCATGGCGATCGGCTCCGACCTTGTGCGCGCCGACGGCAAGCTCGATCGCGTCGACGCCGAGGCGCTGATGCGGCAACTGGCCGCCGACCCGAACGTCGAGTCGGTGCAGGTCAATCGCCGGTGGACCCACACGATGACGCCGAACGACACCCGTTACGGTCAGCAATGGCACTATTCGGGCGTCGCCGGTGCGCGCGTCAACACCGCGTGGGATCGCGCCAGTGGGGCCGGTACCGTGGTCGCGGTGATCGATACCGGCATCACCCCGCATGCCGAACTCAACCTCAACAACAACCTGCTGGCCGGCTACGACTTCATTACCGATCCGTGGATGTCGCGCGACAACGACGGCCGCGATAATAACCCTAACGACGAGGGCGATTGGGTCGCGCGGGACGGAGACTGCGGCAACGAGTCGTCAGCAAGAAGCTCGAGTTGGCACGGTAGCCATGTGGCCGGCACCATCGGTGCGGCGACCAACAATGCCGCGGGTGTGGCCGGCGTAGCGCATGGTGCGCGCATCGTACCGATTCGCGCGCTGGGCCTGTGCGGCGGCACCACCGTTGATATCGCCGATGCCATCGTGTGGGCCGCGGGGCTCCATGTCGATGGAGTACCGAACAACCCGAATCCGGCCGAGATCATCAATCTGAGTCTCGGCGGCCTGACCGAGGACGGTTGCGATCCGGCTTACCAAGCGGCGATCGACAGGGCGGCAGACGCTGGCGCGACCATCGTCGTCGCTGCCGGCAACAGCAATCTTGACGTGGCCAATTTCACCCCAGCCAACTGCAACCGCGTGGTCGCGGTTGCGGCAACGGACCGAAATGGCGATCGCGCGTTCTACTCCAACTACGGCGGGACCATCGACGTCTCCGCGCCTGGTGGCGAAAACTGCAGCCCGCTCCCGCGTTTCCTGCCACTTGGCGCCGACCTAAGAGGCACCTGCGTGCGAACCCACGATGACCAGGCCGTCCTTTCGCTCGGCAACGCTGGCCTGACGGTTCAGGGCGGCGCAACCTACACCTGGATGAGCGGAACCTCGATGGCCGCCCCGCACGTGGCCGGCATCGCCGCGCTGATGCAGTCGGCCGTCGCCGCCCCGCTGACCCCGGCGCAGGTGGAACAGGCCTTGAAGGATTCGAGCCGTGCGATCGCGCTGGCGGCTTGCCCTGGCGGTTGCGGTGCCGGCCTGGTCGACGCCAACGCCGCCGTCGTGGAGGCGATCCGTATCGGCGGGGCAGCCGGCGGCAATCTCGCCCCGGCGGCGAACTTCAACAGCCAAGTCAACGGTTTGACGGTGACTTTCGCCGATGCCTCGACCGATAAAGACGGCAATATCGTCTCGCGCAGCTGGAACTTCGGAGATGGCAGCGCGCTGTCGACCGCGACTAATCCCACTCGCACCTACGCCGCGGCAGGTACCTACAACGTCAGCTTGACGGTGACCGACAACGCCGGCGCTACCCACACCAAGACCGCCTCGGTCACGGTGGCCGCGCCCGCGGGCGTGCAGACGTACAGCAACGATACCGACTTCGCGATTAGGGACAACACCACGGTCGAAAGCTCGGTCACGGTCGCCGGCCGCATCGGCAAGGCTCCCAGCAATGCGACGGTGACGGTGGCGATCGACCACAGCTACCGCGGCGATCTGCGTATCGACCTGGTCGCGCCGGACGGTACGATTTACCTGGTAAAAAACTACGCTACCACCGATAGCGCCGACGACGTCAGGCTCTCGCATGCGCTGAATCTGTCGACCGAGGACTTGAACGGCACGTGGAAGCTGCGCGTGCGCGACAATTACGCCAGCGATATCGGCACTCTCGAAAGCTGGAACATCCGGTTCTGACCGACGTCGCTTATCGTTAGTCTGTAACCAGACAGCCCCGGCCCCGGCCGGGGCTGTCTGGTTTGCGGTCTGCGCAGGGCGGCCGCCGGCATGACGGTGGGACGGAATGCCGCGCAGGCGGGTCCGCTTTACTTCGGCCGGGCCGGATGTCCAGGGCTTTATCGAGGCATGGCTCTGAAGTCTCTGCGGCCCGGCCAGCGCGCACGGCGCCCTGGCGGTCGTGGATGCGCGAGCCAGTGGCTCGAAAGCGCATCCATTCACCCCGCCTTCGCGAGAATGACGGTCGGGCAGATTGTCGCGATGACTGCTTATCGCCGAGGACGAGTTCCGCCGAGTGTCTCTCCAGGAAAAGGTAATCAACGACGGATGGAACAACGCGCGCCCACGCGATGACGAAAGTTCATGCTTGGAATGATGCGCAACGAGCGTCGGCCATCGATTCGTTCTTCCGCGCGGAATCGTCGCGAGTTCACGATTTGGCGCACCTTTACGCAGTTTTTCGCATGTCGAAACGTCATCGCGATACGCATCGTGCAAGCCGCATCGGCATCATCGCTTCGTCGCGAAACGATTCTTGACGAGGACCACGGAACCGCGCGATGCATCGTGATAACAAGTGCAACGTCGAAAGTCAGGGGGCATCGACCCACTCAGCGCATCGCTGGTGGCCAAATCTGAGGACTTCCCCATGTTGCAGCAACACGATCTGGTCCAGGATCCAAGCACGTCTGCGGTACCGTTCGCCGAGGAACTCTCGGACGACAATCTCGAAGCCTTGTTCGGCGGCAAACCGGTGGTATGCGGTTGCGGCTGGCTTTGTTCGTTCACCGGCGAGTGCGGCTGTTCCAACGGCCACTCGGTATGTGTCGGACACTGCTGATCCGCTAACCGGAGCCGCCTGGCGGTAGCGGGCGGCTCCTTCGAGTACGGCGCTTACAGCGAATCCAACCGCGATGCCTGCGCATCGTGCGTCGGGCCGTGCACGCATCGTCGGACGGGGCGCAGCCGTGCGCGTCGCGTACGCCGCTGGGCGCGTCGCCGACGGTCGCGCATTGCGTGGAGATACGCCGGAAGTCCGCCGCTCCCAGCCCTCGCGGCGTCTTGCCTGGACGGACAGCGTGAACAAGCCATTGCGGCGCGTCAGCAACAAAACCAAGTTCGTCAGCCAGACTTCGGCCGCCGATTGCGGCCACGCCTGCATCTCGATGCTGTTGTCGGGGCTGGGCTTACGAATGCCGATGCTCGCGCTGGCGGCGCGTTACCCGGTCAGCCAGCGCGGCATGTCGGCCAAGGAAATGCTCGACGTGCTGCGCATGTGCGGTGTCAAGCCCAAGGCGCTGCGGGCCACCGACGGCACCGTGCAAGCCCTGCGGCACGCGGCGCTGCCGGCGATCGTGCATCTGCGCCACGAGCACTTCGTCGTGGTCGGTGCGGTCGACGACACGACCGTGACGGTGCTGGACCCGGCCACCGGCGAGAGCCGCATAGCCCACGGCGAATTCGAGGCGATGTGGAGCGGCGTGTTCATCTGCGCCGAACGCGATGAAACCGCGCGCTCGCGGGTGTCGATATCGCCGCTCGGACAGCTGTTCAAGGAATTCCTCGGCGAGAACTGGTCGCTGTGGCTGTTCCTGCTCAGCGTGATCGCGCTGACCGTGGCCACCACCATTTCCTTCCCCTGGCTGTTGAGCCGGGCGGTGACCTTCCTGGCCTATGGCGGCAGCGGCAGCGCGACCGGCCTGGGCATGGGGTTGCTGGTGTTGTCGCTGGCCTTCGTCGTCGCGCACTGGATGCGCGCGCGGGTGTCTTTGCTGATCCAGTTGCGCCTGGACCGCTCCCTGATCACCCGCTTCGTCGATCGTCTGCTGAAGTTGCCGCTGCGGATCTTCTCGCTGCTGCCGGCGGGCGATCTGATCGCGCGGGTCAACTCGGTGTCGGGCGTGCGCGATTTCCTCTCGGCGCGCATCACCGGCCTGATCCTCGATTCGGGCGTGCTGATGGCGACCCTGGCGGTGTTGGCCTTCCAGAGCGCGCCGGTGGCCTTGCTGTTCCTCGCCTTGACCTTGCTGTCGACGGCGGTGCTGATCCTGTGCTGGAAGCGCTTGCTGCGGCTCACCGGCGGCGAGGTCCTGGCGTATTCGGGCTACTACAGCACCCTGGCCGAAACCCTGACCATGGCGGTCGACGTCAAGGTCAATCGCAAGGAGCAGGTGTTCGCCGACCGCCTGATGGACCGCTTCGGCGAACACCAGAAATGGCTGGAGGCGCGCGGCAAGCTCAATGCGGTGTTCGAAGCCTTGTACGCCTACCAGGACAAGGTCGTGCCGATCGCAGCGTTGCTGCTGCTGTTCGTCGCATTCCCGAGCATCGACCTGTCCGACCAGACCGCGTTCTATTGCTACTTCCTGCTGGGGTGGACCGGACCGTCCGTGCGCGCGATCCAGATGTTCTTCATGCAGTTGGTGGTGGTGCGCATCAACGCCGACCGGATCGAATCGATCCAGGGGCTGATGAGCCTCGACGAGGGCGCGCCCGGCGCCGACGAAGCCGCGCCGCCGTGGGCGGGGCCGAGCCAGGTCGCGGTCAGCGGCGTCGGCTTTTCCTATCTCGGCACCGGCACGCCGGTGCTCGAGGACGTGTCGGCGAACTTCGACGACCGCGGGCTCAACGTCATCGTGGGGCCTTCCGGCTGCGGCAAGAGCACCTTGCTCAAGCTGATCGGCGGCCTGCTGTTGCCCGACGCCGGCAGCATCCAGGTGCGCGTGCACGGCGAGCGTTCTGGCGTGGGCACGGGGGCCGGCACGAGCTCTGGCGCCAGCGCGGCCTCGGTGGCGTATCTCAACCAACACCCGGCCTTGTTCGCCGGCACTGTCGCCGAGAACATCGCCATGTTCGACCCGCAAGCCGACCAGGAGCGCATCGAACGCTGCGCGCGCGCGGCCTGCATCCACGACGAGATCGTCGCCTGGCCGCTGGCCTATCGCACGCCGGTGGTCGCGGTAGGGCAGAGCCTGTCGTCCGGCCAGTGCCAGCGCATCGCCCTGGCGCGCCTGCTCTACAGCCACGCACCGATCATGCTGCTGGACGAATTCACCAGCGACATCGACGCCGCCACCGAAGGCGCGATCCTGCGCCATCTGCGGCTGTGGCCGGGCATGAAGATCATCGTCACCCATCGCACTCAGTGGATCCAGCCGGGCGATCGCGTCCACGACCTCGGCCGGATTGCGCAAGGAGGACAACGCCATGAACGTCCCGTCTATGCGTGAGCGGCGCCCGCGGCGGCTGGCGCTCGCGGTCGGCGCGGTCGCGGCTGGCGTGCTGGTGCTCGGCTTGCTGATGGTGCGCAACACGGTCGCCTCGGTGGCGCCGGTGGCGGTGGTCAAGCCGGCGCTGGACGCCTTGCCGACGACGATCTTCGCCGACGGCACCTTGTCCTACCGCAACGAACTGGCGCTGACCTCGGAAGTGCTCGGCGCGGTCGAGGAGATCTACGTGCGCCAGGGCGACGAGGTCAAGCGCGGGCAGCCGTTGATGAAGCTGCGTTCGCAGCAGTACGAGGCGCAGCTGGCGCAGCGCGAGGCCGGCCGCGATGGCGAAATGGCCTCGCTCGAGGTCAAGCGCGCCAGCCGCGAACTGGCCGCGGCCAAGCTGCGCCGCTTCACCGAACTGCGCAAACAGCAACTGGTCAGCGAGGAAGGCCTGGACGAGGCCGAGGCGGCGTATCGCCAGGCCGACGCGGCCTACCGCGAAGGGCATGCGCGCATCCAGAACCAGCGCGCCCTGGTCGATGAGGTGCAGGACAGCTTGCACAAGTCCATCCTGCGTTCGCCGATCGACGGCACGGTGCTGTCGATCGACGTGTCCCCCGGCGAGACCGCGGTGCCGAGCGCCTTGAGCTTCAGCGGCTCGACCGTGGCGCGCATCGCCGATACCCGCGTGCTGGTCGCCACCGCCAAGCTCGGCGAGTACGACGTCTGGAAGATCCGTCCCGGCGCCGTCGCCAACGTGGTGGTGCCGGCCTTCGACGAGACGCCGCTGCCGGGCACGGTGCGTTCGGTATCGATGGCGCCGGCGCGCCCGACCACCGGCACCGGCGCGCCCGCGGCCGGCGCGGCGAACTACGAGGTGCTGATCGAGATCCGCAACACTCGCCGCGCGAGCTTGCGCACCGGTATGACCTGCCGGGTCGAGTTTCCCAGCCGCAAGGCCGCGCCGGTGCTGACGGTGCCGATCGCGGCGCTGCGCGACGACCCGGCCGAGCTGGGGGCCGACGCGGGGCAGGGCGCCAGCGGCGCGGTGTTGGTGGTGCGCGACGGCGTCGCCAGCCTGCGCCGGGTGCGCTTGGGCGACGTCAACGAGACCCATCAGGAAATCCGCGGCGGGCTCGCTGCCGACGACCTAGTGGTGGTGCCGGCGACCGGCCAGCCGTCTTTGAAGCCCGGCACGCGGGTGCGGGTGATCTCGTATGAACGCGGTTGAGCTCAGCGGCGTCCGCAAGAGTTACCGCCTCGGCGCCACCGAGGTGCCGGTGCTTCGCGGGGTCGACCTGCACGTGGCCCAGCACGAGTACGTCGCGGTGATGGGCGCCTCGGGTTCGGGCAAGTCCACGTTGTTGAACATCATCGGCTTCCTCGACACGCCCGACGCCGGCGAGATCCGCATCCACGGCGCGCCGGTGCAGCGCCAGGACGACGCCGCATTGTCGGGCTTTCGCAACCGCACCATCGGTTTCGTGTTCCAGAGCTTTCACCTGCTCGGCAACTGCTCGGCGCTGGAGAACGTGATGCTGCCGCTGCGTTATCGCGGCGAAGCGCGCGCCGCCGCCGGGCGCCGCGCCCGGGCCGCGCTCGAGGAAGTCGGCATGGCCCATCGCGGCGCGCACCGGCCCGACGAATTGTCCGGCGGCGAACGCCAGCGCGTGGCGATCGCCCGCGCTATCGTCGGCGAGCCCGACATCATCCTGGCCGACGAGCCGACCGGTAACCTCGACTCGAAGACCTCCGACGAAGTACTGGAGGTGTTCGCGCGCATCCACGCCAGGGGGCGCACCCTGATCGTGGTGACCCACGCGCCTCAAGTCGCCGAACGTTGCCAGCGCACGATCCGGGTCTGCGACGGGCAGGTGATCGACGCCACCGCGGCTGCGGCCGCCTGAGCACGACCGGCATGCGCCGTTGGCTGGCCAACCTGTGGGACGCCGCACGCTCGCTGGCGCGCAGTCCGCGACAGAGTCTGCTATGCGCGAGCGCGATCGTTCTGGCGGTGATGGCGTACTCGACCGTGGTCAGCATTGCCGACGGGATGTCCCAGGTGCTCGGCCGCCGCTTCGAGAGCCTCGGCGACGACACCCTGGTGATCCGCGGCCAGTCCACCGCCGGCGGCGGCTTCGTGCCCGGCCGCGGCGATCTCGAGGACCTGCAGCGGATGCCACAGTGGATCGCACGCGCCGCGCTGGTGCAGGAGTTGTCCGGCGCGGCCACCTTGCTGGAAGGCGCGGGCACCCGCCAGGTCGCGCAGGTGCTGGCGGTGAGCGAGGATTACTTCGCCATCGACCGGGTCGCGATCGGGCAGGGCCAGGCCCTGAGCGGGCGCGGCGTCTCGGCCAAGCGCTGCGTGCTGGGCGCGCGTATCGCCGCTCGGCTGTTCCCCGGGCAAGCGCCGCTGGGCAAGTTCCTGCGCATCGGCGGGCAGTGGTATGCGGTCGGCGGCGTACTTGCGGCGACCGACGAGCCGGGCAAGTTCGTCTCCAACGATGATGCCGTGTTCCTGCCCTTGGCCGGCGCCGGCGCACTGGCGAAACCCGGCGACGACGGCGGCCGGCTGGTGGTCAAGGCCGCGCCCGGCGTCGAGATCGAAACCCTGCGGGCTAAGCTGCAGGCGTTGCTGCTGCGCAAATACGGCGGCCGCTACCGGGCCGACGACTTCCGCATCGAAGCCAAGCAGGCCTTGCTGCAGAGCGCGCGCGCGGCCACCGAGAGCCAGGGCCGCACCCTGGCCTGGATCTCGCTGCTGGCGTCGCTCGTCGCCGCCCTGGGCGTGATGAACATGATGTTTCTCAGCGCCGACGAACGTTCCGGCGAGATCGGCCTGCGCCGCGCGATCGGCGCGACCCGCGCCGACATCGCCTGGCTGTTCGTGTGCGAGGCCTTGCTGCTGTGCCTGGCCGCGATCCCGTTGGGGCTGGTGCTGGGGCGCATCGCCGCCGGCCTGCTCAAGGGCGTGTTGCGTCTGGATTCGGCGCCGATGCTGACCTGGCAGGCCTGTGCCTGGGTAGCCCTGGCGACGACAGCGCTGGTGCTGGCGTTCTCGCTGGCGCCGGCCTGGCAAGCGGCACGTAAGGACCCCAAGCGGGTGTTGCGCGCCGAATGAACGCGACCACGCCCGTTGAAGTGAATTCGGCGCCGGCGGCGGAGCGCGCCGTCGCATCGCCGATCGACGCGGCGCCGGGTGTCTGGTTCGTGCTCGGCGAAGCCTTCCAGGCCGCCTTGCGCCAGCTGCGCAGCTTCCCGGTGCGCACCGCGGTGGCGATGCTCAGCGTGGCCCTGGGCGTGGCCGGCATCGTCTCGGTGGCGTCGTTGTCCGAAGGGCTGTCGCGCACCCTGGTGCGTTCGTTCGAATCGATGGGGCGGCAGGTGTTGATCGTGCGCTCCGACCCGTCCTACGAGTCGCTGGTGCTCGGCCGCGCCAACCGTCTGTCCGAACGCGACTTGCGCGTGGTCGCCAGCGCCTTCGCCCAGCGGCCGGTGGCGCCGGTGCTGCGCTACGGCGCGTTCAACAACGCCGTCGCGCTCGGCGCGCGCACCAGCGGCGCGGCGATCTACGGCACCACGCTCGACTACTTCCGGCTCGGCGAAGTCGAGTTGATCGCCGGCGCCTGGCCGTCGCGCCAGGACTGGCGCGGCAGCGGCCGCCAATGCCTGCTCGGCCGCAGCCTGGCCGAGGAGTTCGGCGGCATGGCCGCGGTGCTCGGCCGCGACCTCAGCCTGGCCGGACGCTCCTGCCGCGTGGTCGGCGTGGTCAAGGGCGCCGGCAGCGCGTTGGGTTTCGATGCCGAGCGCCTGGTGATCGCGCCGATCGGCCTGGTGCGGGCGATGGACGCCGACGGCAGCCTCAGCGACCTGGAGATTCATGCCGGTTTCTCCGATGCCGACGACATCGAGGCGATCGGCCGGCGCTTGTCGGCGCAGTTGCGCCGGCAGCGCCACGTCGGCGGCGGCGAGGACGACTTCATCGTCGTCACCGCGCAACGCCTGCGCGGCTATCTCGACGATACCCTGGCCAGCGTGCGCGCCGGCCTGTTCCTGCTGATGGCGGTGGTGTTCGCGGTGGCCGCGCTGGGCATCGGCAACGTCATGGTGTCCGGCGTCAACGCGCGCCGCCGCGAGATCGCGATCAAACGCGCGATCGGCGCCTCGCGCGCCAACGTCTTCCTCGAATTCCTGTTGGAGGCGGTGATCCTGACCGGCTTCGGCGGCGTGCTGGGCGTGGTCCTGGGCGCGGCGGCGGCGCTGGCGATCACCTCGGGTTCCAGTTATTTCGGCGAACCGACCGTGTCCTGGCCGGGTTGCCTGTTGGGGGTCGTCACCGCGCTGCTGGTCGGGCTGCTGACCGGCGTGTGGCCGGCGGCGCGCGCGGCGCGGCTGGACCCCGTCGCCGGTTTGCATCATCACTGAGGTGAGGACATGAAAGGACCCTGGGTCTGGATAGGCGCATCGGCGCTGGTGGCGGTGCTCGCGGTGTCGCTGGGTTTCGTGCTGATGGCCGCGGGCCGTTCCGAACCGCTGCAGGGGATGCAGGTCGACGATCTGCCGATGCTCGGCCGCGGCGATGCGCCGCACGAAATCGTCCTGGTCACCGATTACGGCTGCCCGGCCTGCAAGCGCTTCCACGCCGAGATGCTGCCGCAGCTGATGAAACGGTACGTCGACAACGGCAGCGCCAGGATCCGCGTGCTCGCGTTTCCGATCCGCGAAGGCTCGACCGAACTCGCGCATGCGGTGACCTGTCTGCAACAACGCCCGGGCAGCGACGCCAAGGCCCTGTACGACCGTGTCTACGGTCAAGACCTGACCGGTATCGCCGGCGTGGAACTGGCGCAGCGCCTCGCGCCGGCGGCCTCTGCGGTCGGTCTGGATGCCGCCGGACTCAATGCCTGCATGCAGCGGCCCGAAACCGCCCGCCGCGTCGAGCAACAGCGCTACCGCGCCATCGTCCACGGCATTTCCTCGGTGCCGACCGTGGTCATCGACCGCGTCGCGTTGAGCGAGCCCTGGACCTACGCCCACTACGAGGCGGCGTTGACGCCCGCCGCGACGGAAGCCCGATGACATGAGCAGCCTGGATTTCGATCGTTACTACATCGCCGCGATCTGCCGCGCCGAAGCCGAAGCCCTGCGCGGCGAAGTCGCCGCCTGCGTCGCCGCGAGCCGTTTGCCGCCGGGGTTCCACGCGCCGATCGCCGATGGCGCCAGCGAATACCTGATGCAGCGGCTGTGCTGGATGTTCCAGAAGGTGTTCGTGTTCGAACTCAACCGCTACGCCGCGGCCGCACCGAAGCGCGACGACGCGCCGACCGCGCCGACCGCGGTCGGCGACCCGGTGTTCGTCGCCTTCGTACAGGCCATCGCCGGCGGCGACGCCGCCCGCGAACTGCGCCAGCGCTACGGCTTTTTGTTCCAGCGCGCGCAATGGTTCTGCGCGGGCTTCATCGAATTCCTCGGCGAGCACCTGCTGCATCTGGGCGACGATCTGCCGGCGCTCGCGGACTTCGATCTGCGTGCAGGCGATGCGCCGCAGCGGGTCGAGTTCGGCCAGGGCGACCCGCACCGCGGCGCGCGCGCCACCGTCCGTTATCGCTTCGAGCGCACCGACCTGTACTACAAACCGCGCGGCCTGGGCCTCGATCTGCTGTTCGCGGGCTTGCAACGCTTGATCGATCCCGACATGGCGGTGCTGGCCTCGATCGAACGCGGCGATTACGGCTGGCAACTCGGCATCCGCGGCGGCGGCGCCCAGGGCAGGGCGGCGGCCGAACGCTTCTATCGCTCGCTCGGGGTCTGCACCGCGGTCGCGCATGCCCTGTGCGGCTCCGACCTGCACTTCGAGAACATCGTCACCGACGCGCAAGGCCGGCCGTTCTTCGTAGACGTCGAGGCCTTGTTCACCAACACCGCGCGCATCGATCGCCAGCCGCCCTCGAGCGTGCCCTTGCTCGATGCCGAACGCGAACTCGACCGGCGCCTTGGCGAATCGGCGCTGTCGGTCGGGGTGGTGTCGCTGCGCCGCACCCGCGAGGGCGTGTTCTCCGGCGCCGCGCAAGGCGACAAAGTCGCCGCGCCGGTGTCGCGCGAAGTGGCGGTCGACGCCAGGACCGCGAGCATGCGCCTGTCGCGGGTGCAGGAGGCGATCCAGATCGACAGCCCGGTGCCGCGCGTCGACGGCGAACCGGCCGCATTCGCCGCACATTTCGACGGTTTCGCCGACGGCTATCGCCAGGCCGCGGCGGCACTGACCGCGCACATCGACGAAGTCGAAGCCCTGCTGCGCGACAACGCCGCGCTGCGTTCACGGCAGATCCTGCGCCACACCTATCTGTACGGCCTGTTCCTGGCCGAGACCACCCATCCGGCGCTGGTCGACCCGGCCAAGACCGATGCCTTGCTGCTCAAGCTGCGCCGCGAGGAAGCCAGCAAGCCGTTCCTGCGCCACCTGTATGCCAGCGAACGCGAACAAATGCTGCAGTTCGACATCCCATACTTCGAGGCGCAACTCGACGGCCGCGACCTGCTCAGCCCCTGCGGCAAGGTCGAAGGCTTCTTCGAGCGCTCGGCGCTGGAGCAAGTGCGCGAGCGTCTGGCGCGTTTCGCCGATCCACGCTGGATAGCGCGGCAACTGAGTTATGTCGCCACCGCACTGGGCTGCGAAACCGGTCCCGAGTTGGGGCAGGGCGATATCGCCGATGCCGCCGCGGCGCTGCTCGCCGAACAGGCGGTGCCGGGGGAGGGGGACGGCAGCGTGTTGTGGACCTACAGCCCGCCGGTCGGCACGCCCGGCGGCGAGTTCGCGATCATGCCGATGGGCCCGGACCTCTACACCGGCCTCGCCGGCCTGCTGCTGTTCCTGTCGCGCCGCTGCGCGCACGGCGCCAGCGCCGACGACCACGCTCTGAACGAACGCCTCATCGCCACCGGCCGCCGCATCCTCGTAGAACGCAGCCCCATGCTCGGCAGCGGCGCCTACTCCGGCATGGAAGGGCTGATCCTCAGCCTGAGCGAAGCCGCCGGCGACCGCGGCGACCGCGAACTCGCTTCGCTCGCGCTCGAAACCTTCCTCGCCCGCGAACCGCAATGGGACCCCGCGCGTCACGACATCATCGACGGCGCCGCCGGCATCGCCCTGGTTGCCCTCGCGCTGCGTCGCCAACAACAAGACCCGCGCTTGGTCGACGTCGCCCGACGCCTCGCTACCCGTCTGACCGAAGCCGCCCGCGACACCGCCGACGGCCCCGAATGGTGGCTGCACGGCGTCGACCGCTGCGTTACCGGCTTCGCCCACGGCGGCAGCGGCATCGCCTTCGCCCTGATCCACCTCGCGCGCGCACTCGGCGACGCGAACCTGCACGAACTCGCCTTACGCGCCCTGCGGCGCGAAGACCGATTGTTCAATTCTGAGATCGGCCTATGGCCCGACACCCGCATGGACGAGCCGCAGTACTCGCTGGGTTGGTGCAATGGCGCTGCGGGGTTCTTGCTGGCGCGGGCTGAAGTTTGGAATGACTTAGAAGCCTGGCAACGCGAGCACGTGCGCACCGCGTTCGCGCGCAGCGTCGAGTGGTTTGGGCGGCTGGAGGATGATTCGCTGTGTCATGGCACGGCGGGGGTTCGGCTGGCTCTAGCGGCGGTCGCGGGCAAACTAGGTTTAGCCTCCGATGTGTCGCAATCAGAGTTGGCTCCCAGTAAGAATCACTGTCGCGGAGGTTGGAGCCACGACAGCGGCAATCTGGGGCTGATGGTGGGCCTGACTGGCATAGGAGTGGCGCTCTTGCAGGGCAATACAAGGAATGGCAGATATGCGGTCCGAATATGCCCCCTGACGCTAACTTAGCGTGTTGTCTCCGGTCACCAATTCAAGTTCCCAAATAACATTTTCATAGCTCGTCCCGAAACATTCTACTAGATCTGGAATTAGCAGGGCTTTCAGTTCATACGGGAATGGCGTGCTCTCGAAGCACGTCATTTTTTTGCAATGCCCCGGCAGTGAAGATTCGTCCCGCCTGCCGACAGGCTGAGTAATCCTGATAAGGTTCCCGAAAGTGCCCGATGGGCAGTTGGCAGACTGAGTCACTCTACGGGAAGTGTTCAAAGACCAATGAGCGAGATTATTCTGGATCATCTGGAAAGAATTGCTTACAACCCGTTGGGCGACGGCAACCATTATTTGCAAGCTATCAATGTGTTCCGCTACGGACTATATGACCTAGCCACACAGGTGCGCCAGATCGAACAGCGATTCATAGATGATTGCGAGTGGCCATCACACGGAGCTGAGTCGTATCCGAACCTTGCACTTCGCGAGCCGCAATTGTTCTGCGCTTTCGATTGGTTCGCCATGTCGCTAACTTCGTATCTGCGACTAGTCAAGCTGGCGGCGATGGCACGAGCCAACGGATGGACCCTCGAGGCATTGGCGGCAAAGGGTAATGAGAAAGAGATCAATAGAGAGTGCGCCGCATATATGGAAGGTGTAGCGCCAGCTGTCACAAAGTGGCGCCACAAAGTAGCAGCCCACCCATCTGCCACCGCGCCGCGCGGCGATCATTTGGCGACGATTCTTCAATCCATCGCATACCCGATGACTCGTTCGGCCGGATACTTCGAAGTCGGTCGAGAGAAATTCGTAACAGATGGCGGAACAGCTGACGTGCTGCCGTGGTCTGTGACATGGACCTACGAGCGGCTCACGCCGCGCCTTTGGCCAGAGCATGCAATTCCAGCACCGCGCCATCGCCCTGGGTCGGAGCCGCGCGACGACGAAGGCACCTATCTTCGATCAGTGAAGACGGCCCGATAGATAAATATTTCAGGCTGGACTCAGAGCGCATCGCACGCCTAATGCAATGGTTTAAGTCACAACAAGGCGAACGTGTATTCGGTGGCGCAAGCGCGACCGCGCCCAGGTCACGCCCTATCTGCAACATCGATTGTTGCAATTCATAAACCCCAAAACAAAACAGCGCGTCACGCCGCAAGGCGTAACACGCTGTTCTGTCTGGATAAGTTGGTGGAGCGGAGGAGGATCGAACTCCCGACCTTCGCATTGCGAACGCGACGCTCTCCCAGCTGAGCTACCGCCCCACTTCGGGATCAAGTTTAGCGGGCCTCGCTGAGAGGCGCTAGTCCTGGCGCTCGGTTCCGCGGGCTCGGTTCCGCGGACTCAGGCCTGCTGGGCCAGCAAGGGCGCGAGGTCGGGCTCGAGCGCGGTGCGGCGCCAGCCGGACAGGGCGTCGGGCCAGTCGCCGTGATCGAGCAGGGCTTCGAGCCAGCGGCGCGAGGCGAGCACGCCGTCGGGCAGGCCGAGGGCGGCGCTGCGGGTGGCTACGGCCTCTTGCAGTTGGCGCAGGCGCTGTTTGTCGCGGGTTTCGGCGACGCCGGCGTCTGGGGTCTGGTCTTCGTCGGCCAACGGCGTGGTGAGCGCGGCCCAGATGGCGTCGCCGAGTTTGCGCGGGGCCTTCGGGTGGGCGTCGAGCTGGCGCTGCAGGGCGTCGCGGTCGGCCGGGACCTGGCGCGCGATCGAGACGGCGAGTTCGTTGTCGAGGATCCAGCTGCGCGGGCGGTCGCTGTCGCGCGCATACGCGTCGCGCCAGCGCAGCAGGCGCACCAGGCGGCGCTGGGCCGGCGCGTCGAGGAACTGGGCGCTGCGCATCGACAGATGCGGCCAGCGTTCCGGGGCTTCGTTTTCGGCGTTGTGGACGGTGCGGGCGGCGTCTTCGTCGAGCCAGGCGCGGCGGCCGAGCGGGGCGAGCAGGCCGTCCAGGGCGTCGAGCATCGCGAACAGGTGGCGCACGTCGTCGGCGGCGTATTCGAGCTGCGAGGGCGACAGCGGGCGGCGCATCCAGTCCGAGCGGGTCTCGCCCTTGGCCAGGGCCACGCCGGTCAGTTGTTCGACCAGCTTCTGGTAGCCCAGGCCGCTGCCGATGCCGGCCAGGGCCGCGGCCTGCTGGGTGTCGAACAGCGGCTTGGGCACGACGCCGCAGGCGTGCTTGAAGGCGACCAGGTCCTCGCTCGGGCTGTGCACGATCTTGAGGATGCTCTCGTCGGCGAGGATCGGCGCCAGCGCTTCGGCGATGCCGGGGCGCAAGGGGTCGACCAGCAGGATCGTCGGTTCGTCCGCGTCGGCGCTTTCGATCGCGATCTGCACCAGGGCCAGCTGCGGCCAGTAGGTGCGTTCGCGGATGAATTCGGTGTCCAGCCCGATGCGCTCGGGTTTGACCTCGAAATGCGCTTGCAGCGCGGCGGGGGTGTTGATCCAGACGGGCATGTTTCGGTTCTTTCGCGTGGCCGGCGTCGAGGTTGCCGGGGCGGGCGACAATAGCCTACTTTTCGCGGCGGCGGGTCGCGGTGGCCCCGGCAGGGCAAGGCGCGCAAGGCGGTGGGCCGGGCATTGCCGCCCCTTGCCGGGCCGGGAGGCCGCGACCGCGCGTGCCGGCACGGCCTGGATGCATTGCGCGCACGCCGCCTGAACATGGCGCCGCGGTCGAAGCGATATGCTGTCCCATCGATCGCCAAGACGGTTCCGGAGAGGTTGCAGGTTGCGCGCATTGATGTGGTCGGGCATCGCCGCGATAGGGCTGCTGGTCGGGTGCACCGACCGGGGCGGCAAGGCGTCGTCGCAGGACGCCGGCGCGCGCGCGCCGATCGTGACGATCAGCGCCGACCAGGCGGTGTCGCCGGTGCCGCCGTGGCGGGCGCCGGCCATCGCGGTCACCGCCGAGAACCTGGAAGACTTGAACAAGCGCGGCGAGGCGGCGCTGGCCGAAGGCCGCCTGCATGCCGACGCCGATTCGGCGATCCCGATCTATCTGGCCCTGCGCGCTTACGCCCCCGACGACCGCCGCTTCGCCAAGGGCCTCGACAAGGCGGTGGCCTTGCTGCTGGTCGAAGGCGATGCGGCACTGAAAGGCATCGACGACGATCCCCTGGCCCTGCGCGGCGCTCACGAGGCGGCCGCGGTCGCGCGCGTGGCCGCGCCCGGGCATCGCAAGGTGGTGGCCTATCTGGAGCGGGTCGACCGCGCCGACCAGGCCCAGGAGGCCAACCGGCTCGGCGAGGAGGACTTGAACGCCGGCCGCATCGGCGAGAACGGCCGGGGCGGGGCGCTGGCGCGGTTTCGCGAGGCGCTGGAGCTGCGGCCGAACGATGCGCGCGCCTCGCAGGGCATCGCCGCGGCCGAAAGCGCGCTGATCCGGCGCGCCGAGCTCGCGGCCGAACGCGACGATTACGCCGGCGCCGACCGCTGGCTCGCGGCTGCGGCGCAGGTCCGGCCCAAGTTCGATACCGCGGCTACCGCCCGGGGCCGCATTGCGGCGC
>NZ_JBPKJP010000021.1:0-46892 GCF_051217035.1 Lysobacter sp. 1R34A | reverse complement strand
CGCGGCGAGGCCCGCGTGCGCCTGATCGTCGACGAGTGGCAAGGCGCCCAGGCCGCGCCGGCGCCCGACGCCGCCGCGCGCTGATCGCGCGTCCTAGCCCCGGCGCTTTCGAGCCCGATCCTTAACGCCCCGACACTCCCGACCGAGCCGCGATCCGATCATGTCCGTCCCTTTTGCCGAGTCGAGCGGGCCGGCCCAGCCGACCGAGTCGAGCTGGTCGGTCTGGCCTGCGCCGGCCAAGCTGAACCTGTTCCTGCGGATCACCGGCCGCCGGGCCGACGGTTACCACTTGCTGCAGACCGTGTTCCGTCTCCTCGACTGGGGCGACACGATCCGCCTGCGTCCGCGCGCGGACGGGCGGGTGATGCGCCACGGCGCCTCGGTGGCGGGCGTGGCCGAGCGCGACGACCTCGCCGTGCGCGCCGCTCTGCTGCTCAAAAGTGAAGCCAAAAGCTCTAAAGGTGCCGATATCGTCGTCGAAAAACGCATTCCGGCCGGCGGCGGCTTTGGCGGCGGCTCGTCCGATGCGGCCACCGTCCTGGTCGCGCTGGATGCCTTGTGGGGCACGAATCTCGGCATCGATCGCCTGGCCGAGCTCGGCTTGCGCCTCGGCGCCGATGTGCCGGTCTTCGTGCGGGGTGAGAACGCGTGGGCCGAAGGCATCGGCGAGACGTTGCAGCCGCTCGCGCTGGCGCCGGCCTGGTATGTGCTGGTCGACCCCGGGGTGCATGCGCCGACCGCGGCCTTGTTTCAATCGTCCGAATTGACGCGGGATGCCGCGCCCGCGACAATGTCGGACTTCGTTTCGGGTAAGCCGCTCGGGAATGCGTTCGAGCCGGTGTTGCGCAAGCGCGAAGCTGCCGTCGAGGCCGCCTTCGCCGCGTTGTCGCAGATCGGTTCGCCACGCCTGACCGGCTCTGGCAGCGGGTGTTTCGTCGAGTTCGCGCAGCGCGAATCCGCCGAGGCAGCGCTGGCGGAACTGCCTTCCGGCCTGCGGGCCTGGACGGCGGGCGGTGCAGGGCGTTCCGCGCTGTGCGCCGCACTCGAGGCAAATCTTCCGCAGGGGCGTCGCCAAGAGGCCCAAGGCACCAGGTTTTGATCCTGGCATTCGTAGGTTCGAATCCTACCGCCCCTGCCATCGAATGCCGGGAGTTGGGAATCGTGGATTTCCCACGTTCCCATCGTCATCAGCCGCCACGGTCAGAGCGAAGCGGAGAAAACAGTGCAAAACGATCGAAACCTGCTGGTATTCAGCGGTAATGCCAACCGTCCGCTCGCCGAGGCCGTGTGCAAGGAGCTCGGCATCCGCCTCGGCAAGGCCTTGGTGGGGCGTTTCTCCGACGGCGAGGTGCAGGTCGAGATCGAAGAGAACGTGCGTCGCCAGGAGGTGTTCGTCATCCAGTCGACGAACGCGCCGACCGCCGAGAACTTCATGGAGCTGCTGGTCCTGATCGACGCGCTCAAGCGCGCCTCGGTGGCCAACGTGACCGCGGTGGTGCCGTACTTCGGCTACGCCCGCCAGGATCGCCGCCCGCGCTCCTCGCGCGTGCCGATCACCGCCAAGGTCGCGGCCAAGATGTTCGGCGCCGTCGGCGCCGACCGGGTGCTCACGGTCGATCTGCATGCCGACCAGATCCAGGGCTTCTTCGACATCCCGGTCGACAACGTCTACGCCTCGCCGCTGCTGCTCGCCGACATCTGGCGCGCGCACGGCACCGACAACATGGTCGTGGTGTCGCCCGACGTCGGCGGCGTGGTCCGCGCCCGCGCGATCGCCAAGCGCCTCGACGACGCCGACCTGGCGATCATCGACAAGCGCCGCCCGCGCGCCAACGTCGCCACGGTGATGAACATCATCGGCGACGTGTCGGGCAAGACCTGCGTGCTGGTCGACGACATCGTCGACACCGCCGGCACCTTGTGCGCCGCCGCGGCGGCGCTGAAGGCGCAGGGCGCGCTGAAGGTCGTCGCCTACTGCACCCATCCGGTGCTGTCGGGCGCGGCGATCGACAACGTGATGAAGTCGCAGCTGGACGAGCTGGTGGTGACCGACACCATCCCGCTGACCGCCGCGGCCCGCGCCACCGGCCGCATCCGCCAGCTCAGCGTCGCCGAGCTGCTGGCCGAAACGATCCGCCGCATCGCCTTCGGCGAGTCGGTCAGTTCGTTGTACGTGGATTGAATCCAGGGACTCGGGGTTCGGGACTCGGGACTCGTGAACGCTGAAGCCTCGGCTTTTGCCTTTCGAGTCCCGAGTCCCGAGTCCCGGGTCCCGGTCCAGGCTCATCTGGTCGCGGATGAGTCTCCAAATCGCCGCGAGGCGATCCTAACGCTGCAAAGTGAGTAAATAAAAATGTCCGAACACATCATCAAGGCCACTGGCCGCAACGTCGAGGGGAAGGGTGCGAGCCGCCGCCTGCGTCGTGCCGCCAGCATCCCGGCCATCATCTACGGCGGCAAGGCCACGCCGCAGCCGATCCAGCTCGATCACGAGAAAGTGTGGCTGGCCAGCCAGCACGAGTGGTTCTACTCCTCGATCCTGACCCTCGATGTCGACGGCAAGAGCGAGAGCGTGCTGCTGCGCGATATGCAGCGCCACCCGTACAAGCAGATCATCATGCACCTGGACTTCCAGCGCGTGGACGAGAACCAGGCCATCCGCGTCGCGGTGCCGCTGCACTTCCTCAACGAAGACAAGTCGCCGGCCGGCAAGGCTGCCGACGTCGTTGTGACCCACGAGCTCAACGAAGTCGAAGTCAGCTGCCTGCCGAAGGACCTGCCGGAGTTCATCGAGATCGACCTGTCCGCGCTCGCCGTCGGCGACATCGTCCACCTGTCGGAGCTCAAGCTGCCGAAGGGTGTCGAGATCCCCGAGCTGAAGCTGGGCAAGGAACACGACGTGGCCGTCGTGATCGCCAAGCACGGCAAGGAAGAGGCCGAAGAGGCCGTCGACGCGCCGGTCGCCGAAGTGCCGGCCGCGAAGGTCGCCAAGAAGGACGAAGACAAGAAGTGATCGCGGACCGGCGCGCCCTGACCGGCGCGCCGGTTTGCGTACACGGATAGTCTTACGCGATGGCAGATCTGCGCCTGATCGTCGGCCTCGGCAACCCGGGGTCGGAACACACCCGGACCCGGCACAATGCCGGGTTCTGGTTTGTGGACGCCCTGAACGAAAAGTTCGGCGGCCGGTTCGGTCTGGAATCGAAATTGTTCGGCGAAACCTCGAAGATCGAGATCGCCGGGCGCCCGGTCTGGCTGCTCAAGCCGGCCACCTTCATGAATCTGTCGGGCAAGTCGGTCGTCGCGGCCCTGCGCTACTGGAAGATCGAACCCGAGCAAGCGCTGCTGGCGCACGACGAGCTCGACCTCGCCCCGGGCACCGCCCGGCTCAAGTTCGACGGCGGCCACGGCGGCCAGAACGGTCTGCGCGACACCATCCAGTTGCTCGGCCACGGCAAGTTCCACCGCCTGCGCATCGGCATCGGCCACCCCGGCCACAAGGACAAGGTCACCCCCTGGGTGCTCGGCCGGCCCGGCAAGGACGACGAGGCGACGATCCTGCGCGCGATCGACGACGCCATAGAGGTCATGCCGTTGGTCGTGCAGGGCAATCTGATGGACGCCATGACCCGGTTGCATACGCCCAAATCGTGAATGGGGAATGGGGAATCGGGAATCGTCAGAGCCCGCTTTCCCATTCCCGATTCTCGATTCTCTATTCCCGGATTACGAAGCCATGGGTATCAAATGCGGCATCGTCGGCCTGCCCAACGTGGGCAAGTCGACCCTTTTCAACGCCCTGACCAAGGCCGGGATCGCCGCGGCGAACTTCCCGTTCTGCACGATCGAGCCGAACGTCGGCGCCGTGCCGGTGCCGGACCCGCGCCTGAACGCGCTGGCCGAGATCGTCAAGCCGCAGAAGCTGCTGCCGACCGCGGTCGAGTTCGTCGACATCGCCGGCCTGGTCGCCGGCGCCGCGAGCGGGCAGGGCCTGGGCAACAAGTTCCTCGCCCACATCCGCGAAGTCGACGCGATCACCCACGTGGTGCGCTGCTTCGAGAACCCGGACGTCATCCACGTCAACAACAAGGTCGACCCGATCGCCGATATCGAGACCATCGATACCGAGCTGGCCCTGGCCGACCTGGAAAGCGTCGAGAAGGCCTACCAGCGCGCCGAGCGCTCGGCCAAGACCGGCGACAAGGAAGCGATCGTGCGCAAGGAGGTCCTCGGCCGCGTGCGCGAGGGCCTGGACGCCGGCAAGCCGGCGCGCGCGCTGAACCTGTCGGAGGACGACAAGGCCGCGCTGCGCGACCTGTTCCTGCTGACCCTCAAGCCGGTGATGTACGTCGCCAACGTGCTCGAGGACGGTTTCGAGAACAACCCGCACCTGGACGCCGTGCGCGAGCGCGCCAAGCTCGAGGGCGCCCAGGTGGTGCCGGTCTCGGCCGCGATCGAGGAAGAGCTGAGCCAGCTCGACGACGCCGACCGCGACACCTTCCTGGCCGACCTGGGCCTGGCCGAGCCCGGCCTCAACCGGGTGATCCGCGCCGGCTACGAGCTGCTGGGCCTGCAGACCTACTTCACCGCCGGGGTCAAGGAAGTGCGTGCCTGGACGGTCAAGGCCGGTTCGACCGCGCCGCAGGCTGCGGGCGTGATCCATACCGACTTCGAGAAGGGCTTCATCCGCGCCGAAACCATCTCCTACGACGATTTCATCAAGTACAAGGGCGAGGCCGGAGCCCGCGATGCCGGGCGCCTGCGCCTGGAAGGCAAGGAATATCGCGTCCAGGAGGGCGATGTACTGCACTTCCGGTTCAATGTCTGAGTACACTATGCGGCCGTTTCGGGGCCGCCCGGCGGCCGGTTCGGCCGGCGCGGCAAGATTCCGGAAAAAGTTGTGTGAAAACGCGTTGACTTCCTGAAGAACGCGCGCCAGAATTACGGGCTCTTTTGGAGGGATACCCAAGCGGCCAACGGGGGCAGACTGTAAATCTGCTGGCTTACGCCTTCGGTGGTTCGAATCCACCTCCCTCCACCAGTTTCATCGCGACAGGCAATCGTTCGTCGGGTTTCGCAGTTCGACGGATGCTGGCGCGGAGGCACGAGTGGATCGGTTCGACGATATCGGCGGCAAGGATATCGTCGGCGCCGGTTTCGGTTTAAAGTTGCACGCTCTTCGAAGTTGCGCGTCCGAGTTCCAACGCTGTAGCGGCTGTGTGCGGCGCGGGAGTAGTTCAATGGTTAGAGCCTCAGCCTTCCAAGCTGATAATGCGGGTTCGAATCCCGTCTCCCGCTCCATTGGACGACTCGATCGACGATAGCTGTTGAATTCGCGCGCATCGGTCCCATTGCAGTACGGCCCGCGCAGGCGGGCGGCGACAACCAGGTTTCACGCTCACGTAGCTCAGTCGGTAGAGCACCTCCTTGGTAAGGAGGAGGTCGAAGGTTCGATTCCTTTCGTGAGCACCATCCAACGCAAGACAAGGCTGCTTTACCAACAGCCGCCGCGACATACAGACCCACATACGAGAAGCGACAGCCATGGCTAAGGGTAAATTCGAGCGCACCAAGCCGCACGTGAACGTCGGCACGATCGGCCACGTCGACCACGGCAAGACGACGCTGACGGCGGCGCTGACCAAGGTGGGCGCCGAGCGTTTCGGTGGCGAGTTCAAGGCTTACGACGCGATCGACGCGGCGCCGGAAGAAAAGGCGCGCGGCATCACGATCTCGACGGCGCACGTGGAATACGAATCGGCGACGCGCCACTACGCGCACGTCGACTGCCCGGGCCACGCCGACTACGTGAAGAACATGATCACCGGTGCGGCGCAGATGGACGGCGCGATCCTGGTGTGCTCGGCCGCTGACGGCCCGATGCCGCAGACCCGCGAGCACATCCTGCTGTCGCGTCAGGTCGGCGTGCCGTACATCGTCGTGTTCCTGAACAAGGCCGACATGGTGGACGACGCCGAGCTGCTCGAGCTGGTCGAGATGGAAGTGCGCGAGCTGCTGAGCAAGTACGAGTTCCCGGGCGACGACACCCCGATCATCCACGGTTCGGCGCGTCTGGCGCTGGAAGGCGACCAGAGCGAAATCGGCGTGCCGTCGATCCTGCGCCTGGTCGACGCGCTGGACAGCTTCATCCCGCAGCCGGAACGCGACGTCGACAAGCCGTTCCTGATGCCGGTGGAAGACGTGTTCTCGATCTCGGGCCGCGGCACCGTGGTGACCGGCCGCATCGAGCGCGGCATCGTCAAGGTGGGCGACGAAATCGAAATCGTCGGCATCCGTCCGACCCAGAAGACCACGGTCACCGGCGTGGAAATGTTCCGCAAGCTGCTCGACCAGGGTCAGGCGGGCGACAACGCCGGTCTGCTGCTGCGCGGCACCAAGCGCGACGACGTGGAGCGCGGCCAGGTGCTGTGCAAGCCGGGTTCGATCAAGCCGCACACCGACTTCGAAGCCGAAGTCTATGTGCTGTCGAAGGACGAAGGCGGCCGTCACACCCCGTTCTTCAAGGGCTACCGTCCGCAGTTCTACTTCCGCACCACCGACATCACCGGCGCTTGCGAGCTGCCGGAAGGCGTCGAGATGGTGATGCCGGGCGACAACGTGAAGATGGTGGTCACGCTGATCAACCCGGTGGCGATGGACGAAGGCCTGCGCTTCGCGATCCGCGAAGGCGGCCGTACCGTCGGCGCCGGCGTCGTGGCCAAGATCATCAAGTAATTGCACTATCGCGGCGGTCGCAAGGCCGCCGCAAGCCGCGAACGGCGGGCCGGCAACCCGGTCCGCCTTCGTTGTTTAGTACACCTTGGAATATCCGCCCGGTCCGGGCCCGATTCGGGCGCCGCGCCGGGTTGAAGACTTCAAAGACGTACGCCAGTAGCTCAATTGGCAGAGCAGCGGTCTCCAAAACCGCAGGTTGGGGGTTCGAGTCCCTCCTGGCGTGCCACTCGATACCGAGCCGGCTCGGACGATCCGGCGACTGGAATGCATTGAAAGGGCCGCGCAGGGATGGGCGGGCTTTCGCGAGGGAATCGCCCCGAGAATGAACAGCAAGGCCGAACAACATAAATCCGGCGGTGCCGGTGATATCGCCAAGTACGCGCTCGCGCTGGCGCTTGCGCTGGGCGGTGTGTTCGCCTACCTCTGGTTCGAGAACTGGAGCGGCCCGCTGCGCAGCGGCGTGGTCGTGGCCGGCCTGCTCGCCGGCGCGGTGGTGTTCATGTTTTCCACCAAGGGTGCACAGACCCGCGAATTCCTCTCGGAATCGCGCTTCGAGTTGCGCAAGGTGGTCTGGCCGACCCGCGAAGAGGCGCTCAAGACCACCTGGGTGGTCATGATCGCGGTCGCGATTCTCAGCCTCATCCTGTCCGGCTTCGATTATGTGATCCAGGCTGCGGTCAAGTTCCTGCTGTCGCGTTGAGGAGACGACCGACGTGAATTCGCAAGATAACAAGCGCTGGTACGTGGTACATGCGTATTCCGGCTTCGAAAAGTCCGTAGCGCAGGCGCTGCGCGACCGTATCGTCCGTTTCGAGATGCAGGACCGCTTCGGCGACGTCCTGGTGCCGACCGAAGAGGTCGTCGAAATGCGTTCCGGCCAGAAGCGCCGGTCCGAGCGTAAGTTCTTCCCGGGCTACGTCCTGGTCCAGATCGCCACGCACGACGAAGCCGGTATTCCGCGCATCGACAGCGAAAGCTGGCATCTGATCAAGGAAACCCCGAAGGTCATGGGTTTCATCGGCGGCACCGCCGATCGCCCCTTGCCGATCCAGGACCGCGAAGCGGACCGGATCCTGCAGCGCGTTCAGGAAGGCGTCGAAAAGCCGCGTCCGAAGGTGCTGTTCGAGCCGGGCGAGATGGTCCGCGTGGTCGATGGCCCGTTCGTCGACTTCAACGGCGTGGTCGAGGAAATCAACTACGAGAAGAGCCGCCTGCGCGTCGCGGTGCTGATCTTCGGCCGCTCGACCCCGGTCGAGCTGGAATTCGGGCAGGTCGAAAAGGCCACCTGAGTCCGGCCCCGGCCTGGCTGACCGCATCGCACGAGGCCCGGCTTGCCGGGCCTTGTCGTGTTGTATTCCGCAAAACCTGATATAGTGCGCGGCTCACTGCCCAGGTGCGGTGGCCCAACTCATGCAGCTGCCCCCTCTCCAAAGGTCCGGGGCGGCTGTCTGCGCAAGCAAAACGCGATGCCGGAACGCGCGATTTCCGGCCCGATGGGGAGCCTGAGGTCCAGGCGCTAGCACCCGGAGAGCAGAGCAATGGCAAAGAAAGTAGTCGGTTACATCAAGCTGCAGGTGAAGGCCGGTCAGGCCAACCCCTCGCCGCCGGTCGGTCCTGCGCTGGGTCAGCGCGGCCTGAACATCATGGAGTTCTGCAAGGCGTTCAACGCCGCGACCTCCAAGCTCGAGCCGGGTCTGCCGACCCCGGTCATCATCACGGCCTACTCGGACCGTACCTTCACCTTCGTCACCAAGAGCACCCCGGCTTCGGTCCTGCTCAAGAAGGCCGCCGGCATCTCGTCGGGCTCCAAGCGCCCGAACACCGAGAAGGTGGGCAAGGTCACCCGCAAGCAGCTCGAAGACATCGCCAAGGCGAAGGAAGCGGATCTGACCGCGGCCGACCTGGAAGCGGCAGTGAAGACGATTGCGGGTTCGGCCCGCAGCATGGGTCTGGTGGTGGAGGGCTGATCATGGCAATCACGAAGCGCGAAAAAGCAATCAAGGCAGCCGTCGTTCCGGGCAAGGCCTACTCGTTCGAAGAAGCGGTCAAGATCGTCAAGACCGCCACCAAGGCCAAGTTCGTCGAGTCCGTCGACGTCGCCGTGCGCCTGGGCGTGGACGCGAAGAAGTCCGACCAGCAGGTCCGCGGCTCGACCGTGCTCCCGGCCGGTACCGGCAAGACCGTGCGCGTGGCGGTGTTCGCCCCGGCCGGCGCGAAGGCCGACGAGGCCCTGGCCGCCGGCGCCGAAGCCGTCGGTATGGACGACCTGGCCGAGAAGATGCAGGCCGGCGATCTGAACTACGACGTCGTCATCGCCACCCCGGACGCCATGCGCGTCGTCGGTAAGCTGGGCCAGGTGCTCGGCCCGCGCGGCCTGATGCCGAACCCGAAGGTCGGCACCGTCTCGCCGAACCCGGCCGAAGCGGTCAAGAACGCCAAGGGCGGCCAGGTGCGTTACCGCACCGACAAGGCCGGCATCATCCACTGCACCCTGGGCAAGGCCACCTTCGAAGACGCCTCGCTGAAGGACAACCTGCAGGCGCTGCTGCTCGACCTGATCAAGGCCAAGCCGGCGACCGCCAAGGGCCAGTACCTGCAGAAGATCTCGATCAGCTCGACTATGGGTCCGGGCGTGACCGTCGATCTGACCTCGCTGTCGCTGAAGTAATCGAACAACAGGAATGAGCGAAGGGGAATGAGGAGTCGGCGGCAAGCCCAGTCGCTCCAACTCGTTTCTCGCTCCTCTCAACTCGTTCCCAGCATTTGAGGGCGTCGCAAGGGAGTCCGCTCCCGACCGATAGCCGTCAAAGACCGCAGGCGCGGTCTGCGCATACCGACGACGGGCACGGAAGCTCGACACGGCAAGGAGTCGCCGTCGGTACAGCGGGATCGCTTAATTCGGACTCTTCGGAGCCGGGCCGGCGTAGATGGTGCCGCCCCTGAAACCTTTTCAGGAAAGGCCACCACCCGGGATGCCTTCGGCGTCCCCGGCGACAAGGACGGTCGCCGCCCAGGACCGCAAGCGGCAGGAGCCGTAAGCGGAGTTAATAGTGCCGGGATGGGTAGTACGGGATCGGGGATCGGCCGCAGGCGCAAGCCGCTGTGCCGGTTTCCTCTCACGAATCCCGAATCCCGGCCTTGGAGGAGTGCAATGGCTCTTAATCTGTCTCAGAAGCAAGAAGTAGTCGCCGAACTGGCAGAAGTCGCCGCCAAGGCTCACTCCTTGATTGCTGCCGAGTACGCAGGCATCACGGTCGGTCAAATGACCGCGATGCGCAAGAAGGCTCGTGAAACCGGTGTGTACTTGCGTGTCGTCAAGAACACCCTGGCTTCGCGCGCCGTCGCCGGTACCGAATACGAGTGCGTCCAGGACAAGCTCGTCGGTCCGTTGCTGTATGCGTTCTCGACGGAAGAACCCGGCGCCGCCGGGCGTCTGATCAAGGAATTCGCCAAGGGCAACGACAAGCTGCAGGCCAAGGTCGTCGCGTTGGGAGGCCAGGTGTACCCGGCCAGCCACGTCGACGTCCTCGCCTCGCTGCCGACCCTCGACCAGGCCCTGGCCATGCTGGCCCGCGTCCTGTCCGAACCCGCCAGCATGTTCGCCCGCGCCGTCAAGGCCGTGGCCGACCAGCAGGGCGGCGGCGAAGTCGCTGTCGAAGCTCCGGCCGAAGCGGAACCGGCGTAACCGCCGCCCCGCATTCGCGACCGCTTCACTGAATCCGATTCGTAAGATCAATATTTCCTGAGGTTATTCAAATGTCCCTTTCCAACGAACAAATCGTCGAAGCCATCGCCGAAAAGAGCCTGATGGAAGTCATGGAGCTCGTCCGCGCGATCGAAGAGAAGTTCGGCGTTTCCGCCGCTGCTCCGGTTGCCGCCGGCGTCGCCGTGGCCGATGCCGCTCCGGTCGAAGAGCAGACCGAGTTCAACGTCATCCTGAAGGCTGCCGGCGAGAAGAAGGTCGAAGTCATCAAGGCCGTCCGCGCCATCACCGGCCTGGGCCTGAAGGAAGCCAAGGACCTGGTCGAAGGCGCTCCGCAGACCGTCAAGGAAGCCGTCTCGAAGGCCGACGCCGAGAAGTTCAAGAAGGACCTCGAAGCCGCTGGTGCAGCTGTCGAAGTCAAGTAAGCCGTACTTGCGTCGCCGAGTCACTTTGGCGACCACCCAAGGCTGGGGACGAAAGTCCCCGGCCTTTGGCCGTTCCACGGGGATCGATATTCCCGGCGTCATCCGAGTTACCAGTCGGAAGTAGCGGGAGAAGGCGTGCTGGTGCCGGCAATACCAGCGACTTCCCACTGGCAATTTTCCCTTGTTCCCCCGGACCGCGGACGCGCGGTTCGCCCGGAAGGACGCTACGGCGGCTTTCCCGGCCCATCAAAGTTAATCGAGGCGGTAGCTCACCATGACCACAGCTTCCACGAACTATTCGTTCACTGAAAAGAAGCGCATCCGCAAGGACTTCGGCAAGCGCAAGTCCATCCTCGAAGTGCCGTTCCTGCTCGCGATCCAGGTCGACTCCTATCGCGAATTCCTGCAGGAACACACCGACCCGGCCAAGCGCGCCGACCGCGGCCTGCACGCCGCCCTGAAGTCGGTGTTCCCGATCTCCAGCTACAGCGGCAACGCTGCTCTCGAATACGTCGGCTACAAGCTCGGCGATCCGGTGTTCGATGAGCGCGAGTGCCGCAACCGCGGCCTGTCCTACGGCGCCCCGCTGCGCGTGACCGTGCGCCTGGTGATCTACGACCGCGAGTCGTCGACCAAGGCCATCAAGTACGTGAAGGAGCAGGAGGTCTACATGGGCGAGATCCCGCTCATGACCGACAACGGCACCTTCATCGTCAACGGCACCGAGCGCGTCATCGTCTCGCAGCTGCACCGTTCGCCTGGCGTGTTCTTCGACCACGACCGCGGCAAGACCCACAGCTCGGGCAAGCTGCTGTACAGCGCCCGCATCATCCCGTATCGCGGTTCCTGGCTCGACTTCGAGTTCGACCCGAAGGACGCGCTGTTCACCCGCATCGACCGCCGCCGCAAGCTGCCGGTCACCGTGCTGCTGCGCGCGCTCGGCTACAACAACGAAGAAATGCTCGCCGAGTTCTTCGAGATCAACACCTTCCACATCATGTCCGAGGGCGTGCAGTGGGAGCTGGTCTCCGAGCGCCTGCGCGGCGAAACCCTGGACTTCGATCTGGCCGACGGCGACAAGGTCATCGTCGAAGCCGGCAAGCGCATCACCGCGCGCCACGTCAAGCAGCTCGAGCAGTCCGGCATCGCCGCGCTGGCCGTGCCCGACAGCTACCTGGTCGGCCGCATCCTGTCGCACGACGTCGTCGACACCCGTTCCGGCGAACTGCTGGCCTCGGCCAACGACGAAATCAGCGACGACCAGCTGGCCGCGTTCCGCAAGGCCGGCATCGAGTCGGTCGGCACGATCTGGGTCAACGACCTCGACCGCGGTCCGTACATCTCCAACACCCTGCGCATCGATCCGTCGAAGACGCAGCTGGAAGCCCTGGTCGAAATCTACCGGATGATGCGTCCGGGCGAGCCGCCGACCAAGGACGCCGCGCAGAACCTGTTCCACAACCTGTTCTTCACCTTCGAGCGCTACGACCTGTCGGGCGTCGGCCGGATGAAGTTCAACCGCCGCATCGGCCGCAAGGAAACCCTCGGCGCCTCGGTGCTGTACGACGCCAAGTACTTCGCCGAGCGCAAGGACGACGAGTCCGTGCGCCTGCGCAGCGAGCTGGGCAAGACCTCCGACATCCTCGACGTCATCCGCGTGCTGACCGAGATCCGCAACGGCCGCGGCGTGGTCGACGACATCGATCACCTGGGCAACCGCCGCGTGCGTTCGGTCGGCGAAATGGCCGAGAACACCTTCCGCGTCGGCCTGGTCCGGGTCGAGCGCGCGGTCAAGGAGCGCCTGTCGATGGCGGAATCCGAAGGCCTCACGCCGCAGGAACTGATCAACGCCAAGCCGGTGGCCGCCGCGATCAAGGAGTTCTTCGGCTCCTCGCAGCTGTCGCAGTTCATGGACCAGAACAACCCGCTGTCGGAAGTCACGCACAAGCGTCGCGTGTCGGCCCTCGGCCCGGGCGGTCTGACCCGCGAGCGCGCCGGCTTCGAAGTGCGCGACGTGCATCCGACCCACTACGGCCGCGTGTGCACCATCGAAACGCCTGAAGGCCCGAACATCGGCCTGATCAACTCGCTGGCCGTGTTCGCCCGCACCAACAAGTACGGCTTCCTCGAGACGCCGTACCGCAAGGTCGTGGACGGCAAGGTCACCGACGACGTCGAGTTCCTGTCGGCGATCGAAGAGAACGAGTACGTCATCGCCCAGGCTAACGCGCCGCAGGACGACAAGGGCATGATCACCGCCCAGTTCGTCGCCTGCCGTTACCAGGGCGAAACCCTGCTCAAGCCGCCGTCCGAGATCCACTTCATGGACGTCTCGCCGATGCAGACCGTGTCGGTCGCGGCCGCGCTGGTTCCGTTCCTCGAGCACGACGACGCCAACCGCGCGCTGATGGGCGCGAACATGCAGCGCCAGGCCGTCCCGACCCTGAAGGCGCAGAAGCCGCTGGTCGGCACCGGCATCGAGCGCGCCGTGGCGCGCGACTCGGGCGTGACCGTGAATGCGCTGCGCGGCGGCACGATCGAGCAGATCGACGCGGCCCGCATCGTGGTCAAGGTCAACGAGTCGGAAATCTCCGGCGTCACCGACGCCGGCGTCGACATCTACAACCTGATCAAGTACACGCGTTCGAACCAGAACACCTGTATCAACCAGAGCCCGCTGGTCAAGGTCGGCGACGTCATCGCCCGCGGCGACGTGCTGGCCGACGGCCCCTCGACCGACATCGGCGAGCTCGCGCTCGGCCAGAACATGCTGGTCGCGTTCATGCCGTGGAACGGCTACAACTTCGAAGACTCGATCCTGCTCTCCGAGCGCGTGGTCGAAGAGGATCGCTACACCACGATCCACATCGAAGAGCTGACCTGCGTCGCCCGCGACACCAAGCTGGGGCCGGAGGAAATCTCCGCCGACATCCCGAACGTCTCCGAGCAGGCGCTGAACCGCCTCGACGAGTCCGGCGTGGTGTACATCGGCGCCGAAGTCCGCGCCGGCGACATCCTGGTCGGCAAGGTCACGCCGAAGGGCGAGAGCCAGCTGACCCCGGAAGAGAAGCTGTTGCGCGCGATCTTCGGCGAAAAGGCTTCGGACGTTAAGGACAGCTCGCTGCGCGTGCCCCCGGGCATGGACGGCACCGTCATCGACGTGCAGGTCTTCACCCGCGACGGCATCGAGAAGGA
Organism: Lysobacter sp. 1R34A; assembly: GCF_051217035.1. Lineage (NCBI taxonomy): Bacteria > Pseudomonadati > Pseudomonadota > Gammaproteobacteria > Lysobacterales > Lysobacteraceae > Lysobacter > Lysobacter sp. 1R34A. The sequence continues at coordinate 32,834 of NZ_JBPKJP010000021.1, read as the reverse complement.
CAAGCGCGCCCGCCAGATCGAAGAGTCGGAAATCCGTCGCGTCAAGAAGGACTTCGACGACCAGTTCCGGATCCTCGAAGCGGCGATCTACGACCGTCTGCGTTCGCAGCTGATCGGCAAGACCGCCAACGGCGGCGCCGGCCTGAAGAAGGGCGACACGGTCACCAGCCTGGTGCTGGACGGCCTGAAGAAGTCCGACTGGTTCACCCTGCGCATGAAGGACGAGGAAGCGATCGAGGCGATCGAACGCGCCCAGAAGCAGATCGATGTCCACCAGAAGGAATTCGACCGCCGCTTCGCCGACAAGCGCGGCAAGATCACCCAGGGCGACGACCTCGCGCCGGGCGTGCTGAAGATGGTCAAGGTGTTCCTGGCGGTCAAGCGCCGCATCCAGCCGGGCGACAAGATGGCCGGCCGTCACGGCAACAAGGGCGTCGTGTCGACCATCGTGCCGGTCGAGGACATGCCGTACGCGGCCGACGGCCAGACCGTCGACATCGTGCTGAACCCGCTGGGCGTGCCGTCGCGCATGAACATCGGCCAGATCCTCGAAGTGCATCTGGGCTGGGCCGCCAAGGGCCTGGGCCAGAAGATCCAGCGCATGCTGGAGGCGCAGCAGAAGATCGCCGAACTGCGCAAGTTCCTGGACGACATCTACAACCACGACCAGAAACTGCACGGCCAGCGCGTCGACCTGAAGCAATTCACCGACGAAGAGCTGCTGACCCTGGCGCACAACCTGGTCGACGGCGTGCCGATGGCGACCCCGGTGTTCGACGGCGCGGCCGAGTTCGAGATCAAGCGCATGCTCGAGCTGGCCGAACTGCCGAGCAGCGGTCAGACGATCCTGCACGACGGCCGCACCGGCGAAGCGTTCGAGCGTCCGGTCACGATCGGCTACATGCACATGCTGAAGCTGAACCACCTCGTCGACGACAAGATGCACGCGCGTTCGACCGGTCCGTACTCGCTCGTCACCCAGCAGCCGCTGGGCGGCAAGGCGCAGTTCGGCGGCCAGCGTTTCGGCGAAATGGAAGTCTGGGCGCTGGAAGCCTACGGCGCGGCCTACACCCTGCAGGAAATGCTGACGGTGAAGTCCGACGACGTGCAGGGCCGCAACCAGATGTACAAGAACATCGTCGACGGCGAATACGAAATGGTCGCCGGCATGCCGGAGTCCTTCAACGTGCTCGTGAAGGAAATCCGCTCGCTCGCGATCAACATGGAGCTGGAAGAGAACTGAGAGCGGTGATTGGGGATTCGGGTTCGGGATGGGTCCAGGCGAACGCCGACCGTCCCGATCCCCCGGATCCCCGCTTTGACGAATCTCAGATCTCTAATCCCGAATCCCGGAGTCAAAAATGAAAGACTTGCTCAATCTCTTCAACCAGCAGCGTCCCGCGCTGGACTTCGACGCGATCAAGATCGCGCTGGCTTCGCCCGACCTGATCCGTTCGTGGTCGTTCGGCGAAGTGAAGAAGCCGGAAACCATCAACTACCGCACCTTCAAGCCCGAGCGCGACGGCCTGTTCTGCGCCGCGATCTTCGGACCGATCAAGGACTACGAGTGCCTGTGCGGCAAGTACAAGCGCATGAAGCACCGCGGCGTGGTCTGCGAGAAGTGCGGCACCGAAGTGACCCTGGCCAAGGTGCGCCGCGAGCGCATGGGCCACATCGACCTGGCCTCGCCGGTCGCGCACATCTGGTTCCTCAAGTCGCTGCCCTCGCGCATCGGCCTGATGCTCGACATGACCCTGCGCGACATCGAGCGCATCCTGTACTTCGAAGCGTATGTCGTGACCGAGCCGGGCCTGACCCCGATGGAACGCGGCAACCTGCTGACCGAAGAGCAGTACCTCACCGCGCGCCAGGAACATGGCGACGACTTCGAAGCCGCGATGGGCGCCGAGGCCGTGTACGACCTGCTGCGCACGATCGACCTGCAGGCTGAGATGCTGCAGCTGCGCGAGGAGATCGCCTCGACCAACAGCGAAACCAAGCTCAAGCGCCTGACCAAGCGCATCAAGCTGGTCGAAGCCTTCCTCGAGTCCGGCAACCGCCCGGAGTGGATGGTCATGACCGTGCTGCCGGTGCTGCCGCCGGATCTGCGTCCGCTGGTCCCGCTGGACGGCGGCCGCTTCGCGACCTCCGACCTGAACGATCTGTACCGTCGCGTCATCAACCGCAACAACCGCCTGCGCCGCCTGCTCGAGCTCAACGCGCCCGACATCATCGTGCGCAACGAAAAGCGCATGCTGCAGGAATCGGTCGACGCCCTGATGGACAACGGCCGCCGCGGCCGCGCCATCACCGGCACCAACAAGCGTCCGCTCAAGTCGCTCGCCGACATGATCAAGGGCAAGCAGGGCCGGTTCCGTCAGAACCTGCTCGGCAAGCGCGTCGACTACTCGGGCCGTTCGGTCATCGTGGTCGGCCCGACCCTGCGCCTGCACGAATGCGGCCTGCCGAAGAAGATGGCGCTGGAGCTGTTCAAGCCCTTCATCTTCGCCAAGCTGCAGCGTCGCGGCCTGGCCACCACGATCAAGGCCGCCAAGAAGCTGGTCGAGCGTGAAGAGGCCGAGGTGTGGGACATCCTCGAAGAGGTGATCCGCGAGCACCCGGTGCTGTTGAACCGCGCGCCGACCCTGCACCGTCTGGGCATCCAGGCGTTCGAGCCGGTGTTGATCGAAGGTAAGGCGATCCAGCTGCATCCGCTGGTCTGCACCGCGTTCAACGCCGACTTCGACGGCGACCAGATGGCCGTCCACGTGCCGCTCTCGCTGGAAGCCCAGCTGGAAGCGCGCGCGCTGATGATGGCGTCCAACAACATCCTGTCGCCGGCCAACGGCGAGCCGATCATCGTGCCGTCGCAGGACGTCGTGCTCGGCCTGTACTACATGACCCGCGCCCTCGAAAACAAGGCGGGCGAGGGCATGGTGTTCGCCAACGTCGCCGAAGTGAAGCGCGCCTACGACAACCGCGTCGTGCAGATCCACGCCAAGGTCAAGGTCCGCATCAGCGAGATCGTGATCAACGAGGACGGCACCCGCGAGCCCAAGACCTCGATCGTCGACACCACCGTCGGCCGCGCCCTGCTGCGCGAGATCCTGCCGGACGGCCTGCCGTACGCGCTGGCCAACACCGAGCTGACCAAGAAGAACATCAGCCGCCTGATCAACTCGTGCTACCGCATGCTGGGTCTTAAGGACACGGTCGTGTTCGCCGACCGCCTGATGTACACCGGCTTCGCTTACGCGACCCGCGCCGGCGTCTCGATCGGCATCGACGACATGATCATCCCGGGCGAGAAGAAGGGCATCCTGGCCGAGGCCGAGACCGAAGTGCTGGAAATCCAGCAGCAGTACCAGTCCGGTCTGGTCACCGCCGGCGAGCGCTACAACAAGGTCGTCGACATCTGGTCGCGCACCAACGAGCGCGTGGCCAAGGCGATGATGGACGCGATCGGCACCGACACCGTCGAGAACGCCGAAGGCAAGCGCGTCCCGCAGAAGTCGATGAACTCGATCTACATCATGGCCGACTCCGGCGCCCGCGGTTCGCAGGCGCAGATCCGCCAGTTGGCCGGTATGCGCGGCCTGATGGCGCGTCCCGACGGCTCGATCATCGAGACGCCGATCACCGCGAACTTCCGCGAAGGCCTGAACGTTCTCCAGTACTTCATCTCGACCCACGGCGCGCGCAAGGGCCTGGCCGATACCGCGTTGAAGACCGCCAACTCCGGTTACCTGACCCGCCGACTCGTCGACGTGGCCCAGGACGTGGTCATCACCGAGGACGATTGCGGCACGCTCGAGGGTTTGATGATGACCCCGATCGTCGAAGGCGGCGACGTGGTCGAACCGCTGCGCGACCGCGTGCTGGGCCGCGTCGTGGCCGAGGACGTGTTCCTGCCGGGCAACGACGAGGATCCGATCGTCACCCGCAACACGCTGCTCGACGAAGCCTGGGTGGCCAAGCTCGAAGAGGCCAGCGTCCAGTCGATCAAAGTCCGCTCGACGATCACCTGCACCAGCAGCTTCGGCGTCTGCGCCAACTGCTACGGCCGCGATCTGGGCCGCGGTCACCTGGTCAACCACGGCGAAGCGGTCGGCGTCGTCGCCGCTCAGTCGATCGGCGAGCCGGGCACCCAGCTGACCATGCGTACCTTCCACATCGGTGGTGCGGCATCGCGAGCTGCGGCGATCGACAACGTCACGGTCAAGACCACCGGTTCGATCAAGTTCAACAACCTCAAGCACGTCGCGCACGCCAACGGCCATCTGGTCGCGGTGTCGCGTTCGGGCGAACTGTCGGTGCTCGACCCGCACGGCCGCGAGCGCGAGCGCTACAAGCTGCCGTACGGCGCGACCGTCGCGGTCAAGGACGGCGCCGAGATCAAGGCCGGCCAGACCGTGGCCAACTGGGATCCGCATAACCACCCGATCGTTTCGGAAGTCGCCGGTTTCATCCGCTTCATCGACTTCGTCGACGGCGTGACCGTGATCGAGAAGACCGACGAACTGACCGGCCTGGCTTCGCGCGAGATCACCGATCCGAAGCGTCGCGGCTCGCAAGGCAAGGATCTGCGCCCGATCGTGCGCATCGTCGACAAGAACGGCAAGGATCTGACGATCCCGAACACCGACTTGCCGGCGCAGTACCTGCTGCCGCCGCGTTCGATCGTCAACCTGCAGGACGGCGCCGCGGTCGGCGTGGGCGACGTGGTCGCCAAGATCCCGCAGGAAGCCTCGAAGACCCGCGACATCACCGGCGGTCTGCCGCGCGTGGCCGACCTGTTCGAAGCGCGCAAGCCCAAGGACCCGGCGATCCTCGCCGAAGTCTCGGGCATCGTCAGCTTCGGCAAGGACACCAAGGGCAAGCAGCGCCTGATCATCAAGCAGGCCGATGGCGAAGAGCACGAAGAGCTGATCCCGAAGTACCGCCAGATCATCGTGTTCGAAGGCGAGCACGTGGAGAAGGGCGAGACCGTGGTGGACGGCGAGCCGAGTCCGCAGGACATCCTGCGCCTGCTGGGCGTCGAGCCGCTGGCCGTGTACCTGACCAAGGAAATCCAGGACGTCTACCGCCTGCAGGGCGTGAAGATCAACGACAAGCACATCGAGGTGATCGTTCGCCAGATGCTGCGCAAGGTCGAGATCACCGACCAGGGCGACAGCAAGTTCCTGCACGGCGAGCAGATCGAGCGTCAGCGCTTCGTCGAAGAGAACGCCCGCCTGCTGGCGCGCAACGAGATCCCGGCGAAGTACGATCCGGTCCTGCTCGGCATCACCAAGGCCTCGCTGGCGACCGAGTCGTTCATCTCGGCCGCCTCGTTCCAGGAGACCACCCGCGTGCTGACCGAGGCCGCCGTGCGCGGTACCCGCGACGGCCTGCGCGGCCTCAAGGAAAACGTGATCGTCGGCCGACTGATCCCGGCCGGTACCGGCCTGGCGTACCACACCCAGCGCCGCAAGAACGCCTCGGGTCTGACCGACTCGGAGATGGAAGCCCTGTCGGGCCCGGTCTCGGCCCCGGTGGCCGAGGCTCCGGCCGCGGTGGCTGCGGTCGCCGAGGGCGGCGAGGAGTCCAGCGCCTCCTGAGGCGCTGCGGCTCGTAATCGCGCGGAAATACAGCTAAACTAGGCAATTCGGACGGCCTTCGGGCCGTCCCAGATCACGAAATGAGGCGCATGGAGCGCCTCGTGTTCGGCCCAGGGCAGGGCGGGATCAATCGGAATTGGGACGGATTGGCGCTGATCGGCGCCGATTCCGTTCGTCCGCGTCGCTCGCGTTGACGGCCACGTCAAACGCGAGCTATACTTTTTCGTCTCGGTGGGCCGGGTGTATTCGGCTTGCCGTTCGTTTCTCACGAAGCGGCCGCCCGGCCCCTCATCAATAGAGTTCTAGATGGCAACCATCAATCAGCTCGTCCGCAAGCCGCGGCAGGCGACCACCTACAAGAGCGCCTCGCCGGCGCTGGCGAATTGCCCGCAGCGTCGCGGCGTTTGCACCCGCGTTTACACCACGACCCCGAAGAAGCCGAACTCGGCTCTGCGCAAGGTCGCCAAGGTGCGCCTCACCAACGGCTACGAAATCATTTCGTACATCGGCGGCGAAGGCCACAACCTGCAGGAGCACTCGGTGGTCCTGATCCGCGGCGGTCGCGTCAAGGACCTGCCGGGCGTGCGCTACCACACCGTGCGCGGCTCGCTCGATGCCGCCGGTGTCGCCAAGCGTCGCCAGAGCCGTTCCAAGTACGGCGCCAAGCGTCCGAAGTCCTAAGCGCGTCGTTTCGACGGCCGGCGCTTCGTACAGGCGCCCGCTCCCGGAATACGTCTACCAAGAATCACGAGAATAGGTACGCACCATGTCGCGTAAAGGTTCCACCCCGCAGCGTTCGGTTCTGCCCGATCCCAAGCACGGCAGCGAGACGATCGCGCGCTTCATCAATATGGTCATGCAGAGCGGCAAGAAGTCCGTCGCCGAGAAGATCGTTTACGGCGCGATGGACGTCATCGGCGAAAAGAGCCCCAACGCTCTCGAGCTGGTCGAGAAGGCGTTGACCAACGTCTCTCCGTCGGTCGAAGTGAAGTCGCGTCGCGTCGGCGGCGCCACCTACCAGGTGCCGGTCGAAGTGCGTACGTCGCGCCGCATGGCGCTGGCGATGCGTTGGCTGATCGAGTCGGCGCGCAAGCGCGGCGAGAGCAGCATGCCGCGCAAGCTCGCCGCCGAACTGCTCGACGCCTCCGAAAACCGCGGCGCCGCGATCAAGAAGCGCGAAGAGACCCACCGCATGGCAGAAGCGAACCGCGCGTTCGCTCACTACCGCTGGTGATCGCGCGCCCTGGCGACAGGGCCTTCGCAACATCCGCATGAGATGTTGCCGCGGCGGCTTAAAGGCCGCCTAGCGAACCGGAGGCCGCCGATAAGGCGGCGTCCGGCCATTTGGAATTCGAAAACTTATTACGAGAGGGTCCCGTGGCTCGCACCACTCCCATCGAGCGTTACCGCAACTTCGGCATCATGGCGCACATCGACGCGGGTAAGACCACCACGTCCGAGCGCATCCTTTTCTACACCGGCGTCAGCCACAAGATCGGCGAAGTGCACGAAGGTGCCGCGACGATGGACTGGATGGAGCAGGAGCAGGAACGCGGCATCACCATCACGTCGGCAGCGACGACCGCGTTCTGGAAGGGCATGGACAAGTCCCTGCCCGAGCACCGCTTCAACATCATCGACACCCCCGGACACGTCGACTTCACCATCGAAGTCGAGCGCTCGCTGCGCGTGCTCGACGGCGCGGTGTTCGTGCTGTGCGCGGTCGGCGGCGTGCAGCCGCAGTCCGAGACCGTGTGGCGCCAGGCCAACAAGTACTCCGTGCCGCGCATGGCCTTCGTCAACAAGATGGACCGCACCGGCGCCAACTTCGACAAGGTCGTCGAGCAGCTGAAGGCCCGTCTGGGCGCCTACGCCGTGCCGATGCAGGTGCCGATCGGCGCCGAAGAAGGCTTCGAAGGCGTGGTCGACCTGCTCAAGATGAAGGCCATCCACTGGGATGTCGCTTCGCAGGGCACCAAGTTCGAATACCGCGACGTGCCGGCCGATTTGCAGGCCACCGCCGAAGCGGCTCGCGCGTTCATGATCGAAGCCGCGGCGGAAGCCTCGGAAGAGCTCATGGACAAGTACCTCAACGAGGGCGAGCTGACCGAAGAAGAGATCGTCGCCGGTCTGCGCGCGCGCACCCTGCGCGTCGAGATCGTGCCGGTGTTCTGCGGCTCGGCGTTCAAGAACAAGGGCGTGCAGGCCATGCTCGACGGCGTGATCAACCTGCTGCCGTCGCCGTCCGACCGTCCGCCGGTCGCCGGCATCGACGAGGACGAGAAGGAAGACACCCGCAAGGCGTCCGACACCGAACCGTTCTCGGCGCTGGCGTTCAAGATCATGACCGACCCGTTCGTGGGTTCGCTGACCTTCTTCCGCGTCTACTCGGGCGTGCTGAATTCGGGCGACCAGGTGTACAACCCGGTCAAGTCGAAGAAGGAACGCGTCGGCCGCATCCTGCAGATGCACGCCAACCAGCGCGACGAAATCAAGGAAGTCCGCGCCGGCGACATCGCCGCGGCGGTCGGCCTGAAGGACGTGACCACCGGCGACACGCTGTGCGCGCAGGATCACATTATCACCCTCGAGCGCATGGTGTTCCCGGAGCCGGTCATCTCGATGGCGGTCGAACCGAAGACCAAGTCGGACCAGGAAAAGATGGGTATCGCCCTGGGCCGCCTGGCGCAGGAAGATCCTTCGTTCCGCGTGCGCACCGACGAAGAATCGGGCCAGACCATCATCGCCGGCATGGGCGAGCTGCACCTGGACATCCTCGTCGACCGCATGAAGCGCGAGTTCAACGTCGAAGCCAACGTCGGCAAGCCGCAGGTCGCTTACCGCGAGACCATCCGCAAGGCGGACGTCAAGTCGGACTACAAGCACGCCAAGCAGTCCGGCGGTAAGGGTCAGTACGGTCACGTCGTGATCGAGCTGTCGCCGATGGACGAGAAGGACCGCGCGAACGAGGACGTCGAGAACGATTTCCTGTTCATCAACGACATCACCGGCGGCGTGATTCCGAAGGAATTCATCCCGGCGATCGAGAAGGGCCTGCGCGAAACCATCACCAGCGGTCCGCTGGCCGGCTTCCCGGTCGTAGGCGTCAAGGTCAAGCTGGTGTTCGGCTCGTACCACGACGTCGACTCCTCGGAAATGGCGTTCAAGCTCGCCGCGTCGATGGCGTTCAAGGAAGGTTTCCGCAAGGCCGATCCGGTCCTGCTGGAGCCGATGATGAAGGTCGAAGTCGTGACGCCGGAAGAGTACGTCGGCGACGTGATGGGCGACCTGAGCCGTCGTCGCGGCCTGTTGCAGGGCCAGGACGACACGCCGTCGGGCAAGACCATCAACGCGATGGTGCCGCTGGGCGAAATGTTCGGTTACGCGACGACCATCCGCTCGCTGACCCAGGGCCGCGCGACCTTCACGATGGAATTCGATCACTACGCCGAGGCGCCGAACAACATCGCCGAGACCGTGATCAAGAAGGGCGGCTGATCCAGGCCGGGATCCGGCAGCGGGGCGGGATTCGCACAGCGGATGCCGCCTGCTTCCGGGGCCCGTACCGGCTCTGATCCAGTGCAAGTTTAGTTAAAGGGATTGGGCGGCTTCGTTCGTCGAATCCCCAATCCCGAATCACGAATCACAGAACTTTGAGAGAGACATCATGGCTAAGGGTAAATTCGAGCGCACCAAGCCGCACGTGAACGTCGGCACGATCGGCCACGTCGACCACGGCAAGACGACGCTGACGGCGGCGCTGACCAAGGTGGGCGCCGAGCGTTTCGGTGGCGAGTTCAAGGCTTACGACGCGATCGACGCGGCGCCGGAAGAAAAGGCGCGCGGCATCACGATCTCGACGGCGCACGTGGAATACGAATCGGCGACGCGCCACTACGCGCACGTCGACTGCCCGGGCCACGCCGACTACGTGAAGAACATGATCACCGGTGCGGCGCAGATGGACGGCGCGATCCTGGTGTGCTCGGCCGCTGACGGCCCGATGCCGCAGACCCGCGAGCACATCCTGCTGTCGCGTCAGGTCGGCGTGCCGTACATCGTCGTGTTCCTGAACAAGGCCGACATGGTGGACGACGCCGAGCTGCTCGAGCTGGTCGAGATGGAAGTGCGCGAGCTGCTGAGCAAGTACGAGTTCCCGGGCGACGACACCCCGATCATCCACGGTTCGGCGCGTCTGGCGCTGGAAGGCGACCAGAGCGAAATCGGCGTGCCGTCGATCCTGCGCCTGGTCGACGCGCTGGACAGCTTCATCCCGCAGCCGGAACGCGACGTCGACAAGCCGTTCCTGATGCCGGTGGAAGACGTGTTCTCGATCTCGGGCCGCGGCACCGTGGTGACCGGCCGCATCGAGCGCGGCATCGTCAAGGTGGGCGACGAAATCGAAATCGTCGGCATCCGTCCGACCCAGAAGACCACGGTCACCGGCGTGGAAATGTTCCGCAAGCTGCTCGACCAGGGTCAGGCGGGCGACAACGCCGGTCTGCTGCTGCGCGGCACCAAGCGCGACGACGTGGAGCGCGGCCAGGTGCTGTGCAAGCCGGGTTCGATCAAGCCGCACACCGACTTCGAAGCCGAAGTCTATGTGCTGTCGAAGGACGAAGGCGGCCGTCACACCCCGTTCTTCAAGGGCTACCGTCCGCAGTTCTACTTCCGCACCACCGACATCACCGGCGCTTGCGAGCTGCCGGAAGGCGTCGAGATGGTGATGCCGGGCGACAACGTGAAGATGGTGGTCACGCTGATCAACCCGGTGGCGATGGACGAAGGCCTGCGCTTCGCGATCCGCGAAGGCGGCCGTACCGTCGGCGCCGGCGTCGTGGCCAAGATCATCAAGTAATTGCAGTAAGCAACCTGCGGCGCGCCGGTCTGACCCGGCGTGTCGAACGCACTGGCGGCCTTCGGGCCGCCAGTGTCGTTTTGGGGGAACGCTTCTGTGCGGATGGCTCAAGGCGCGCCGATGCGCCGTACCCGCAACCTGCCGGGAGCTCGGTCGCCGCGCAAAGGCAGGCAGGGCGGGAGCGTCGCTGTCTGCGCATTGCGGCAGCAGCGGTCCGGTGTGGAGCCGGCCGCGGCTCGTCGCCGTCGGCCGATGCGGCCGCCACGACCGATGTTCTTTCCCGAGCTCCAGCTCCGAAACCGACCCTGGCGGTCCTGCGAGACGGGTGGCCGGCTCGCGTTATGGCCGGGCTTTCGGCGGCCGCGGTTGTTGCGCCCCAGGTCAATATCCACGCGCCGTTGCGGTCCGTTGCGCCGACCTGGCGGCCCGATATTTTCCCCTGATTCCTTCGCGTCGGCACGGTGCTGCCCGGAAGTCGAATCCATGGAGCGCATGAGTTTCGTTATGCGCCATATGCCGGTTTGCCATGGCGCGCGACCCTGCGATTCGATCTGGTTCGGCTCCCGCATTTTCGGCGCGGCGGGTCGTCGGGTTTGTAGGGAATATTATCTTTGATGCGTCAGTGCATGTTCCGGATCGGGCGCTATGGCGTCCGATGGCCTGTTTTATAGGGGTTTTCACTTAGTGTGATTGGATTATCACTCAGCTGAAACTGTGGTGCGCAGCACCAAGGCATATTTTCCGATGGTGCGCTGCGTCACGCGTTGCTGGGGTTTTAAGGGGTTGAATAATGGTAATTGTCGAGAGGGGTGGTATTTATTTGTTTTTCGCTTGACTGCCGGTGTGGAGAAACTCAATTTCGACCTGGGGCGCGGCCGCGCACTTTCCCAATAATCGAAAGGAGTTTTTATGAAGTATGTAAATCTCGCTTGCGCGCTCGCCCTGGCCGCGGCGCTGCAGGCGCCATCGCCGGTGCAGGCGCAGGCGTCGAACGCAGCGGCGTCTGCGCCGGCTCTCGAGGATGCACGAGCCCGGCGCCTGATCCATGACTGGCTCGCCGCTCAATCGGGCTCGGCCGAGCGGGCCGCGAGTCTGGCCGAGGTGCTCAGCCTGGACAGCGGCCGCTCGCCGCGCGGGCTGCGGGTCGGCCGCACGGTTCCAGTCGCTTTCGTCGACCCCGCGCTGCTGTTGGCGGGTAAGGACATTGCCCAGTCCGCCCGAAGCGCGCCGACCCTGCGCTACGTTCTCTGGGACGGGCAGGTGCCGGTGGGGCTGGCCACACTGGAGCCCGATACGCAGGGCCGCTATCAAGTGGTCGCTGTCGGCGCCTCTGGCCTGGCCAACGAGATCGAAGCCGTGGCCCTGCAGCGGAGCGGGCAGGAGGGCTTGCGCCTGGTGCGCAGCCGCCAGGGCGTGGCCGACTTTCTGGAGGTGAGCGGCGTCAGTCGCGCTTCTCGTTATGTCCCGCTGGCCGCGGCCCGCGCCAACCTCTCGCTGGATCGGGCCGAAGCCGCCTCGGCTTCACAGGGCCTGACCGCTGCCCAGGCCACCCCCGCCTTGCGTGCCGCCGTGGCCGCAGCCCTCAAGCGCCTTTGAGCCGACAGGAGCACCCAATCATGTCCAATCGCACACGCTTACGCTCCATCCTGGCGCCGCTTGCGCTGGCCCTCGCCGCGCTGGTCCCGGCCCACGCCGGGTACTTGGTGAACTGGTCGACCCAGGAGCAGCAGCACAGCAACTGGTGCTGGGCGGCGACCGCCAGCAGCATCCTCGGTTTCTACGGTGTCGGCGCCAGCCAATGCGCCACGGCTAACTACGACTTCGCGATCAACTACGCCTGCCAGAACCAGCCCTTCTACTGGAACGACAGCGCCAACCGAACCAACGCCCTGTTCGGCGGGGCCTACGACGGTGTCGACCATATCCTTTGGCATTGGGGGGTTTCGACCGTCAGTTACAGCCGCTCGTTGAGCTATTCCGAGATCGCCAACCAGATCGACTATCGCGGCCCCCTGGCCGTTCGCTGGGGCTGGGACGGCGGCGGAGGACATGCCCTGGCCATCTACGGTTACCAGGTGTTCGATGGGGTCGGTTACGTGACCCTGGCCGACCCCTGGCCGGGCGAAGGTAATTCGTGGGCGACCCACAGTTGGGCAACGAAGGGTGGCGGCCACACCTGGACCCATTCGCTGACCGCCTACCGCTGAGGCTGCACGCGGGCGCCCCGAGTGCTCGGGGCGCCCGTCCGCCGGCGTTTCGGGGCGTCGTCTCCGGCGAGCGGGTTTCGTCTACAATGCCCGGCCGTCCGCTCGACCTGCCGGCCAATGGCCTGCCTTCGGCTCGTGGCACGGATGGATTCCCGGCCCTCGATCCGCGGCCGGCCGGAATCGAAGCGGTGCTCGCAGGGCCCGGGTAGCGTCGGGCGGCCGCGCCGCCCGGCGGCGATCCGAACCCGTCCGAACCCGGCGCGCGCGCAGTGCGAGGCCTCGCGCCAGCGTGGACGCCCGGCTCGACGTTCCCGAAACCATGGGCTTGCACCTGCCGCGGCAGTGCGTGTAGAATGCGCGACCACCGTGCCACCCTTGTTCATGCCAGGGCGGCACGACCAGCGAAATGAGGTGCAGGACGCGCCTCGTATTCGCCAGACAAGGACATGTCGCACGGCTGCGCTCCGTACGTTCCGGGCCCTCGGGCTTCCAAGGAACAGTAAACGGGGCCTTTCGTGCGTTCCAATCCTTTCTGGGCGGGTCGGGTAACCGGCCTGCCTTATGTTTTTACCAGGCAAGGAGGCTCCGGGACGTGGGTGTAGTCCTGGAGTGTTTGCGTTTTCGTGGGGTTCGGCACACCCAGAGGCCGGCCCGTCGCTCTTTTAACCAAGGAATTCCGTTCATGGCGGACCAAAAGATCCGGATTAGGCTGAAGGCGTACGATCATCGTCTGATCGACCGCTCGGCCAGCGAGATCGTCGAGACAGCTAAGCGGACCGGCGCGCAAGTGCGCGGCCCGATCCCGCTGCCGACCAAGATCGAGCGCTACACCATCCTGGTGTCCCCGCACGTCGACAAGGACGCGCGCGACCAGTATGAAACCCGCACGCACAAGCGCGTGCTCGACATCATCGACCCGAACGACAAGACCGTAGACGCGCTGATGAAGCTCGAGCTGGCGGCTGGCGTCGATGTGCAGATCAAGCTGACCTGAGGCCACCACCATGACCGCGAAGAAATATTCGTTGGGCATCGTCGGTCGCAAGGCCGGCATGAGCCGCTTCTTCACTGAAGACGGCAAGTCGGTTCCGGTGACCCTGATCGAGGCGACCCCGAACCGTATTACCCAGATCAAGACCACGGACACCGACGGCTACAGCGCCGTGCAGGTCACCGTCGGCGTGCGCCGCGCTGCGCTCGTCAACAAGCCCGAAGCCGGACACCTCGCCAAGGCGAAGGTCGAAGCCGGTCGCGGCCTGTGGGAGCTGCGCGTGGAAGAAGACAAGATCGGCGCGTTCGAAGTCGGCGGCGAGATCAAGGCCGACATCTTCGAAGTGGGCCAGATCGTCGACGTCCAGGGCATCACCAAGGGCAAGGGCTTCCAGGGCACGATCAAGCGCTGGAACTTCAGCATGGGCGACGCGACGCACGGTAACTCGCTGTCGCACCGTTCGCCGGGTTCGATCGGCCAGCGCCAGACGCCGGGCCGCGTTTTCCCGGGCAAGAAGATGTCCGGTCACATGGGCGCCGTTCAGCAGAGCACGCAGGGCCTGGAAGTGGTCAAGGTCGACGCCGAGCGCGGCCTGATCGCGATCAAGGGCGCCGTGCCGGGCGCTCCGGGCGGCGACGTGATCGTCCGTCCGTCGAGCAAGGGAGTATGACGATGGAACTTGCCATCAACGGTAGCGACAAGAAGCTGTCGGTTTCCGACGCCATCTTCGATCGCGAATTCAGCGAAGACCTGGTCCACCAGGTCGTTGTGGCCTACCGCAACGCGGGCCGCGCCGGCACCAAGGCGCAGAAGACGCGTTCGGAAGTCAACGGCACCACCAAGAAGTCGAAGAAGCAGAAGGGCGGCGGTGCGCGTCACGGCGCGCTGACGGCTCCGATCTTCGTCGGCGGCGGCGTGACCTTCGCGGCCAAGCCGCGCAGCTTCGCCCAGAAGGTGAACCGCAAGATGTACCGCGCGGCGATGGCTGCGATCCTGTCGGAATTGAACCGCCAGGGCCGCATCACCGTCGTCGAGAAGCTGGACATCGAGACGCCGAAGACCTCGGGCATGGTCGCCATGCTGAAGTCGCTCGAAATGGGCCGTCGTCCGCTGCTCGTCACCGAGGAAGCCTCCGAGAATCTGTACCTCTCGGCTCGCAACCTGCCCTATGTGGAAGTCCGCGACGTGCAGGGACTCGATCCGGTGGCCCTCGTCGGCGCCGATTCGATCGTGTTCACCGCCGATGCGGTCAAGAAGATCGAGGAGTGGCTGGCATGAACGAGGCCAAGCTCTACAGCATCATCCGTGCGCCGCGCGTGTCCGAAAAGACCGCCCGTCTGCAGGAAGTATCCAACCAATACGTCTTCGAAGTCGCGACGGACGCTACCAAGGCCGACATCAAGGTCGCCGTGGAAAAGCTGTTCGACGTTAAGGTCGAGGCGGTGAATGTGGTCAACGTGAAGGGCAAGAACAAGGCCTTCAAGTTCCGCATGGGCCGTCGCGCCGACTGGCGCAAGGCGTACGTGAAGCTGGCCGAAGGCCAGTCGATCGACGTAATGGCCAAGGCCTGAGGAAAGACCCATGGCATTGATGACTTTCAAGCCCACTTCCGCCGGCCGCCGCAACGCGGTCCGCGTCGTGACGCCGGGCCTGCACAAGGGCGCGCCGCACGCGGCGTTGGTCGAAAAGCAGAGCAAGAGCGGCGGCCGTAACCACCACGGCCGCATCACCACCCGTCACATCGGTGGTGGTCACAAGCAGCACTACCGCATCATCGACTTCAAGCGCGACAAGGAAGGCATTCCGGCGCGCGTGGAGCGGATCGAATACGATCCCAACCGCACCGCGCACATCGCGCTGCTGTGCTACGTCGATGGCGAGCGCCGTTACATCATCGCCCCGAAGGGCCTGAAGGACGGCGATCAGGTGATCGCCGGCCGCGATGCTCCGATCCGCGTCGGCAACACGCTGCCGCTGACCAACATCCCGGTCGGTTCGACGGTGCATTGCATCGAAATGAAGCCCGGCAAGGGCGCCCAGATCGCCCGCGCCGCCGGCGCCGGCGTCCAGCTGGTCGCTCGCGAGCAGGGTTACGCCACGCTGCGTCTTCGCTCCGGCGAAATGCGCAAGGTGCCGGTCGAGTGCCGCGCCACCATCGGCGAAGTCGGCAACGACGAGCACAGCCTCGAGAAGCTGGGCAAGGCCGGCGCCAAGCGCTGGCGCGGCATCAAGCCGACCGTCCGCGGCGCCGCCATGAACCCCGTCGACCACCCGCACGGTGGCGGTGAGGCGAAGGCTGGCCAGGGCAACCCGCATCCGGTCACCCCCTGGGGTGTTCCGACCAAGGGTTACAAGACGCGCAAGAACAAGCGCACTTCGCAATTCATCGTGCGCGATCGCAGGGGTTAATCGGCCATGGCACGTTCACTCAAAAAGGGTCCGTTCGTCGACCACCATCTCATCAAGAAGGTGGAGACCGCGGGCAACAACAAGAAGCCGATCAAGACCTGGTCGCGCCGCTCGATGGTGCTGCCGGAAATGGTGGGCTTCACCATCGCCGTGCATAACGGCAAAAACCACATCCCGGTGCTGGTCAACGAGAACATGGTTGGCCACAAGCTTGGCGAATTCGCTTTGACCCGTACGTTCAAGGGTCACGGCGGCGACAAGAAGTCGGGTAAGTAAGGAGATGACCATGGAAGCGAAAGCCATCCTGCGCACCGCGCGCATCTCCCCGCAGAAGGCCCGCCTGGTCGCCGACCAGGTGCGCGGTCTGTCCGCCGAGCGCGCCGTCAACCTGCTGAAGTTCTCGGACAAGAAGGCGGCTGCACTGATCCGCAAGGTCGTGGAGTCCGCCATCGCGAACGCCGAGAACAACCAGGGCGCCGACGTTGACGAACTCAAGGTCACGACCATCATGGTGGACGAGGGTCCCGCACTGAAGCGCTTCATGGCTCGTGCGAAAGGCCGCGGCACCCGCATCCTCAAGCGCACCAGCCACATCACTGTGGTTGTGGGCGCGGGCAAGTAAGGCGGAGTCAGACAATGGGTCATAAAGTACATCCGACCGGAATCCGCCTGGGCATCGCCAAGGACTGGAATTCGAAGTGGTTTGCCGGCAAGAAGCAGTATGCCGAGTACCTCGCAGCCGACCTCAAGGTCCGCGAGATGCTCCGCAAGAAGCTCGCTCAGGCCGGTATTTCCAAGATCTTCATCGAGCGTCCGGCGAACAACGCCCGCGTGACGATCCACACCGCCCGTCCGGGCGTGGTGATCGGCAAGCGCGGCGAGGACATCGAGAAGCTGCGTAAGGAAGTCAGCGCACTGATGGGCGTCCCGGCGCACATCAACGTGACCGAGGTCCGCAAGCCGGAACTCGACGCGCAGCTGGTCGCCGAATCGATCGCGCAGCAGCTCGAGCGTCGCATCATGTTCCGCCGCGCGATGAAGCGTGCCGTCGGCAACGCGATGCGCCTGGGTGCCCTCGGCATCAAGGTCAACGTCGCCGGCCGTCTCAACGGCGCCGAAATCGCGCGTTCGGAGTGGTACCGCGAAGGTCGCGTGCCGCTGCACACGCTGCGCGCCGACATCGACTACGGCTTCGCGGAAGCCAAGACGACGTACGGCATCATCGGCATCAAGACCTGGATCTACAAGGGCGAAGTGTTCGACTTCTCCCAGGTGGGCCAGGAGAAGCAGGACGACTCCCCGCGCAGCGATCGTGGTGACCGCGGCGACCGCGGTGATCGTAACGACCGTCCGGGCCGTCCCGCCCGCGAACAGAGGTAATCCGTCATGTTGCAACCCAAGCGAACCAAGTACCGCAAGGTACACAAGGGCCGCAATGATGGCCTGAGCTGGAGCGGCAACGCCGTCAGCTTCGGCGAGTACGGCCTCAAGGCCACTGCTCACGGCCAGCTCACTGCGCGTCAGATCGAAGCGGCCCGCCGCTCGATCAGCCGTTACGTCAAGCGTGGCGGCAAGATGTGGATCCGCGTGTTCCCGGACAAGCCGATCACCAAGAAGCCGATCGAGGTCCGCATGGGCTCCGGTAAGGGCAACGTCGAGTACTGGGTCGCTCAGATCCAGCCCGGTCGCATGATTTACGAGATCGAAGGCGTGGGCGAGGACGTGGCGCGCGAAGCGTTCCGTCTGGCCGCCGCCAAGCTCTCGGTGACCACCACTTTCGTTACCCGGACGGTGCGCTAATGGAACTCAAGCAACTGCGCGAGAAGTCGGCCGACCAACTGAAGGCCCACCTGGTGGAACTGCACAAGGAGAGCTTCTCTCTCCGCATGCAGAAGGCCACCGGCCAGCTCGCCAAGACTCATGAAGCCCGCCGTGTGAAGCGCGAGATTGCTCGCGTCAACATGCTGCTGGGTGAGAAGAAGTAAGGACCCGCCATGACCGACAACAATACAGACAAGGCGCTGCGCACGGTTGAAGGCCGGGTCGTCAGCAACAAGATGGACAAAACCGTCACCGTGCTGGTCGAACGCCAGGTCAAGCACGCGCTGTACGGCAAGTACATCCGTCGCTCGTCCAAGCTCCACGCTCACGATGCCGAGAACGCCTGCAAAGAAGGCGATATCGTCCGCGTGAAGGAGATTGCTCCGATGTCCAAGACCAAGAACTGGAGCGTGGTTGAAATCGTCAGCCGCGCGGCCGAATAAGAGGAGGCTGAACCATGATCCAGATGCAAAGCTACCTCGGCGTGGCCGACAACTCCGGTGCTAAGGAAGTGATGTGCATCAAGGTGCTCGGCGGCTCCAAGCGCCGTTACGCGCACATTGGCGACATCATCAAGGTCACCGTGAAGGACGCGATCCCGCGCGGCAAGGTCAAGAAGGGCGACGTTTACGACGCCGTCGTGGTCCGCACCCGCAAGGGCGTGCGCCGTCCGGACGGCTCGCTGATCCGCTTCGATGGCAACGCTGCGGTGTTGCTCAACAATAAGCATGAGCCGATCGGCACCCGTATCTTCGGGCCCGTGACTCGCGAGCTTCGCTCCGAGAAGTTCATGAAGATCGTCTCGCTCGCGCCTGAAGTGCTCTGAGCGGAGGAACTAGACATGAACCGTATCAAGAAGGGCGATCAAGTCATCGTCACCGCCGGCAAGGACAAGGGCAAGAAGGGTGATGTGGTGCGCGTGCTCGGCGACAAGGTCGTCGTGGCGAACATCAACATCATCAAGCGCCACACCAAGCCGAATCCGCAGGCCAACCAGCCGGGCGGCGTGATCGAGCGCGAAGCGCCGATTCACATTTCCAACGTCATGCTGTTCAACCCGGCCACCGGCAAGGGCGAACGCATCGGTTTCAAGATGCTGGAGGATGGACGCAAACTGCGTGTGTTCCGCTCCAGTGGTGAGGCGGTTGACGCCTGAGGAATGCTGAAATGACCACCCGGCTCGAAGAGTTTTACAAGAAAGAAGTGGTTCCGGCGCTGACCGAAAAGTTCGGCTACAAGAACCCGATGGAAGTGCCGCGCCTCGTCAAGATCACGCTGAACATGGGCGTGGGCGAAGCCGCCACCAACAAGAAGATCCTGGAAAATGCCGTCGCCGACATGACCAAGATCGCCGGCCAGAAGCCGATCGTGACCAAGTCCCGCGTGTCGGTGGCTTCGTTCAAGATCCGCGACGGCTGGCCGATCGGCGCCAAGGTCACCCTGCGCCGCGCCAAGATGTACGAGTTCCTCGATCGCCTGGTCAACATCTCGTTGCCGCGCGTGCGCGACTTCCGTGGCGTGTCCGGCCGTTCGTTCGACGGCCGCGGCAACTACAACATGGGCGTCAAGGAACAGATCATCTTCCCGGAAATCGATTTCGACCAGGTCGACGCGCTGCGCGGCATGGACATCGCGATCACCACGACCGCGAAGACCGATGCCGAGGCCAAGGCCCTGCTCGAAGCCTTCCGCTTCCCGTTCCGCAACTGATACTTAAGGATTGAACAATGGCTAAGACTTCCATGGTCAACCGCGAGGTCAAGCGGGCCAAGCTGGCGAAGAAGTACGCCGGCAAGCGCGAAGAGCTGAAGAAGATCATCTCCAGCGACGCGTCCTCCTACGAGGACAAGGCCGAGGCGGTGATCAAGCTGTCCAAGCTGCCCCGCGACTCCTCGCCGAGCCGTCAGCGCAACCGTTGCGCCCTGACCGGCCGCTCGCGCGGCGTATACAGCAAGTTCGGCCTCGGCCGCAACAAGCTGCGCGAAGCCACCATGCGCGGCGACGTGCCTGGTCTTCGCAAGGCAAGCTGGTAAGATAGTCGGCTTTCCCGGATCCACCGCCGCGGCCCTCGGGTCGCGGCGGCGCTTCTGGGACCGTCGCAGGAAAGCGTTACTACAACTGAAATTCGCAATTCCGCGGATATCGGTGCTACTCATAAGGTGAATCTCAATGAGCATGACTGATCCCATCGCCGACATGCTGGTCCGCATCAAGAATGCGGCGGCTGTGCGCAAGCCGACGGTGAAAATGCCGTCGTCCAAGGTCAAGGTGGCCATCGCGGCCGTGTTGAAGGACGAGGGTTACATCCTGGATTCCCGCGTGACGGAAGTCGCCCCGGGCAAGTCCGAACTCGAAATTTCGCTGAAGTACTACGAAGGCAAGCCGGTGATCGAGCGCCTCCAGCGCTACTCCCGCTCGGGCCTGCGCCAGTACCGCGGCAAGGAAGAGCTGCCCAAGGTCCTCGGCGGCCTGGGCATCGCCATCATCTCCACCTCGAAAGGCATCATGACCGATGCGCAGGCGCGCCAGCAGGGCGTCGGCGGTGAAGTCCTGTGCTTCGTGGCCTAAGGGAGTAAACGACCATGTCCCGAGTTGCCAAGAAGCCGATCGCCCTGCCGAAGGGTGTTGAGCTGAACGTCCAGTCCGATTCGATCGTCGCCAAGGGCCCGAAGGGCTCGCTGTCGATCGCCAAGCCGGCCGCCATCAACCTGAAGATCGAGAACGGCGAAGCGTTGTTCGCGACCGAAGACGCGGCGCTGATCCCGCTGACCGGCACCCTGCGCGCCATCCTCGCCAACATGGTGAAGGGCGTGTCGGAAGGCTTCGAGCGCAAGCTCGAGCTGGTCGGCGTCGGTTACCGCGCCTCGATGGCCGGTTCCGACCTGAACCTGTCGCTGGGTTTCTCGCACCCGGTCCTGTTCAAGGCCCCGGAAGGCATCACGATCGCCACGCCGACCCAGACCGAGATCCTGGTCTCGGGCGCGGACAAGCAGCGCGTCGGCGAAGTCGCCGCCAAGATTCGCGGTTTCCGTCCGCCGGAGCCCTACAAGGGCAAGGGTGTGAAGTACGCCGGCGAAGTCATCATCCGTAAGGAAGCCAAGAAGGCCTAACGGGTAGGGCGCCGGTCCCGTACCGGCCCCAGAACACCAAGCTTTCAGCTTTCGGAGATCAGAACATGAACAAGAACATCGCTCGTCTGCGTCGCGCCAAGTCGACCCGTTCGCACATCCGCAACCTCGGCGTCGCCCGCCTGACCGTGCTCCGCACCGGCCAGCACCTGTACGCCCAGGTCTTCACCGCCGACGGCTCCAAGGTCCTGGCCACCGCTTCGACCGTCCAGGCCGACGTCAAGGAAGGCCTGAAGAACGGCAAGAACGCCGAAGCCGCCGTCAAGGTCGGCAAGATGATCGCCGAGCGCGCCAAGGCGGCCGGTATCGAGAAGGTCGCTTTCGACCGCTCGGGCTACCGCTACCATGGCCGCATCAAGGCGCTGGCCGATGCCGCGCGTGAAGGCGGTCTGCAGTTCTAAGCATCCGGGCCTTCGCAGGCTTGAAAGCGTGGAGATTCGTCTCCACGCCTGATGCAATCAATCGTTTCAACCCGCCGACGCGGGCTGCGTCGGGCGCGATGACGGGTTCCCGCCATCGCCGCAACACCCGAGCCACTTCACAATCATAAGCGGCGACGCCGCAAATCCCTTCAATAAACGAGACATCGAAATGGCAGACGATAGAGCACCGCGGGGCCGCGACCGTGATCGCAACCGCGAAGAAATCGACGACGGCATGATCGAGAAGCTGATCGCGGTCAACCGCGTCAGCAAGACGGTCAAGGGCGGTCGCCAGTTCACCTTCACCGCTCTGACGGTGGTGGGCGACGGCAACGGCAAGGTCGGCTTCGGCTACGGCAAGGCGCGCGAAGTGCCGGTCGCGATCCAGAAGTCGATGGAATACGCCCGCAAGGCGATGAACAACGTGGACCTCAACGGCGGCACCTTGTGGCACGCGGTCAAGTCGGGCCACGGCGCGGCGCATGTGTACATGCAGCCGGCGTCGGAAGGTACCGGCGTGATCGCCGGCGGCGCGATGCGCGCCGTGCTCGAAGCGGTCGGCGTCAAGAACGTGTTGGCCAAGGCCACCGGTTCGCGTAACCCGATCAACCTGGTTCGCGCCACGCTGAAGGGTCTGACCGGCATGCACTCGCCGGCCAAGATCGCTGCCAAGCGCGGCAAGAAGGTGGAGGATCTGCACCATGGCTAAGGCCGAAAACAAGGCCGTCGAAGGCGGCACCGTCACCGTGCGCCTGGTCAAGGGCATGCGCGGTTGCCAGGCCCGTCACCGCCTGTCGGTGAAGGCGCTCGGCCTGAACAAGCTCAACGACGTGCGCGTGCTGAAAGACAGCCCGCAGGTTCGTGGTCTGATCAACACGGTCCACTACCTGGTTCAGGTCGAGGGCTAAGGAGAACATCATGCGTCTCAATACACTCAAGCCGGCTGACGGCGCCCGCGAAGACCGCAAGCGCGTCGGTCGCGGTATCGGTTCCGGCCTCGGCAAGACCGCCGGCCGCGGCCACAAGGGCTCGTTCGCCCGTTCGGGCAAGGGCAAGATCAAGGCCGGCTTCGAAGGCGGCCAGATGCCCATGCAGCGTCGCCTGCCGAAGATCGGCTTCCGCTCCAAGCTGAAGAACGACACGGCCGAAGTGCTGCTGTACCAGCTGGACAAGCTGGATGCCGGCGACGTCGATTTTGCCGCCCTCAAGGCCGCCAAGCTCGTTCCGAGCTCGGCCAAGCAGGCCAAGATCGTCAAGAAGGGCGAGCTGACCAAGAAGTTCGTACTCAAGGGCGTGCTGGCCACGGCCGGCGCCAAGGCCGCCGTCGAAGCGGCCGGCGGCAAGGTCGAGGAGTAAACGACGCATGGCGCGGAGCGGCAACGCGATGGCTGGCCTCGGTGGCGGGCTCGGTAAGTTCACCGAGCTCCGTCAGCGTTTGCTGTTCGTGATCGGCGCTTTGATCGTCTACCGCATCGGTAGCTACATCCCGGTGCCCGGCGTCAACCCGCAGGCGATGGTCGAGTTCATGTCGACCAAGCAGGGCACGATCGTGGACATGTTCAACATGTTCTCGGGCGGCGCCCTGCATCGCTTCAGCTTGTTCGCACTGAACGTGATGCCGTACATCTCGGCCTCGATCATCGTGCAGCTGCTGGTGCAGATCGTGCCCAGCCTGAAAGCCATCCAGAAGGAAGGCGAATCGGGCCGGCGCAAGATCAACCAGTGGTCGCGCATGGGCGCGATTCCGCTGGCGGTGTTCCAGGCCTGGGGCATCGCCGCCGGCCTGCAGTCGAGCATGGCGCCGAACGGCGTGCCGGTGGTGTACGCGCCGGGCATGGGCTTCATCCTGACCGCCGTGATCGCGTTGACCGCGGGCACGATGTTCCTGATGTGGCTCGGCGAGCAGATCACCGAACGCGGTATCGGCAACGGCGTCTCCCTGATCATCTTCGCCGGCATCGTCGCGGGCCTGCCCGCCGCGGTCCTGCAGATGTTCGAGCAGATCCGCAACGGCGACATGAGCGCCATCGCGGCGATCGCGATCATCGCCCTGGTCGTCGGCTTCACCTATCTGGTGGTGTTCGTCGAGCGCGGCCAGCGTCGGATCACGGTCAATTACGCCCGTCGCCAAGGCGGCCGTAACGCCTACATGAACCAGGCCTCGTTCCTGCCGCTGAAGCTCAACATGTCGGGCGTGATCCCCGCGATCTTCGCCTCGAGCATCGTGATGTTCCCGGCGACGGCAGCGACCTGGTTCGCCCAGAACAACAGCGGCAGCGGTTTCTCCGGCTTCCTGCAGCGCCTCAGCCAGTGGTTGAACCCGGGTGAACCGGTTCACATGATCCTGTATGCTGGCCTGATCATCGGCTTCGCGTTCTTCTACACGGCGCTGGTGTTCAATTCGCAGGAAACCGCCGACAACCTCAAGAAGTCGGGCGCGCTGATCCCGGGCATCCGTCCCGGCAAGGCCACCGCGGACTACGTTGACGGCGTGCTGACTCGCCTTACGGCGGCTGGCGCGATTTACCTGGTGATCGTCTGCCTCCTTCCGGAGGTCATGCGCACCCAACTGGGAACCTCGTTCTACTTCGGCGGCACCTCGTTGCTGATCGTCGTGGTCGTGGTGATGGATTTCATCGCTCAAATCCAGGCTCATCTGATGTCGCATCAGTACGAAAGCCTGTTGAAGAAAGCGAACTTGAAGGGCGGCTCGCGCGGCGGTCTCGCGCGCGGGTGAGTCGGGACCGTTCCGCGCGCCAGAGTAGCGCGCGGGGCTGGGGAGGCAGGTCATCGCCTTGTTCAGCCAGTTCAGATTCGTCGCCGGAGCATGGGCACACTCCCCATGCCGTGGTTCCGTGGCACCTTTGGTGCCGCGGGGCTTCCTATTAACCCGAGACCTAGATATAATTTCCAGTTCACTCCGCCAGGATTAATCCGTCCTGGCCGCCAAATCAGTTGGAGATCGCCTTATGGCGCGTATTGCGGGCGTTAATTTGCCTGCCCAGAAGCATGTCTGGGTTGGCCTGCAAAGCATTTTCGGCATCGGCCGTACCCGTTCGAAGCAAGTCTGCGAGTCCGCAGGCGTCACTTCGACGACCAAAATCCGTGACCTGTCCGAGCCGGAAGTCGAGCGCTTGCGCGCCGAAGTCGGCAAGTTCGTGGTCGAAGGCGACCTGCGTCGCGAGGTCGGTATTGCGATCAAGCGTTTGATGGACCTGGGCTGCTACCGCGGCCTGCGTCACCGCCGCGGCTTGCCGCTGCGTGGTCAGCGCACGCGTACCAATGCACGTACCCGCAAGGGTCCGCGCAAGGCCATCAAGAAGTAAGGGACCCATACCATGGCCAAGCCGGCAGCTGCCAAAACCAAGAAGAAGATCAAGCGAGTCGTCACCGACGGCATCGCCCACGTCCACGCTTCTTTCAACAACACCATCATCACGATCACCGACCGCCAGGGCAACGCGCTCTCGTGGGCGACCTCGGGCGGCGCGGGTTTCCGCGGTTCCCGCAAGTCGACCCCGTTCGCCGCCCAGGTGGCAGCCGAAAAGGCTGGCCGTGCTGCGCTCGACTACGGCGTCAAGTCGCTGGAAGTGCGCATCAAGGGCCCGGGTCCGGGTCGCGAGTCCGCCGTTCGTTCGCTGAACAACGTCGGATACAAGATCATCAACATCATCGACGTGACGCCCATCCCGCACAACGGGTGCCGTCCGCCGAAAAAGCGTCGCGTCTGAGGAGCTGAAGAAAAATGGCTCGTTATATTGGCCCCACCTGTAAGCTCGCTCGTCGCGAAGGCGCCGACCTTGGTCTGAAGTCGTCCGCCCGCGCGCTCGACTCGAAGTGCAAGCTCGAGCAAAAGCCCGGCCAGCATGGCCCCACCGCCCGCAAGGGCAAGCTGTCCGATTACGCCACCCAGCTTCGCGAGAAGCAAAAGGTCAAGCGTATCTACGGTCTGCTGGAGCGTCAGTTCCGCAACTACTACAAGAAGGCCTCGACCAAGAAGGGCAACACCGGCGAGAACCTGCTGCAGTTGCTGGAGACCCGTCTCGACAACGTCGTCTACCGCATGGGCTTCGCCGTGACCCGTCCGGCCGCCCGCCAGCTGGTTTCGCACCGTGGCGTCACGGTCAACGGCAAGTCGGTCAACCTCCCGTCGTACCAGGTCAAGGCCGGCGACGCGATCGCGTTGTCCGAGCGCGCCCAGAAGCAGCTTCGCGTGCAGGAATCCCTGACCGTGTCGTCGCAGATGGACCTGTCGCCGTCGTGGGTCGAGGTCGACAACAAGAAGTTCAGCGGCGTGTTCAAGGCGGTTCCGGATCGTGCGGACCTGCCGGCCGACATCAACGAAGCGCTGATCGTCGAGTTGTACAGCAAGTAATAGTGCAGGGCGCTGCCGGTCCCCCGGGGCCGGCAACACCCGCAACCCAGGTCGATGCGCCAGGCGCATCGGCCGCTCCCTCGAACAGAGGGGGCTCCAAGAGCTAAAGCCTCCCGTCGCCCCCCGACGGAGGTCATTGGAGACACCGAAACATGACGGTTACCGCCAACCAGGTACTGCGCCCGCGCGGTCCGCAGATCGAACGCCTCACTGGCAATCGCGCGAAAGTCGTGATCGAGCCGTTGGAGCGCGGTTACGGCCACACGCTGGGCAACGCGCTGCGTCGCGTGCTGCTGTCGTCGATCCCGGGTTTCGCCATCACCGAGGTCGAAATCGACGGCGTGTTGCATGAGTACACCACGGTCGAAGGTCTGGAAGAGGACGTGCTGGAGGTTCTGCTGAACCTCAAGGACGTCGCGATCCGCATGCACACCGGCGACGCTTCGACGCTGTCGCTGGCCAAGCAGGGTCCCGGCATCGTCACCGCCGGCGACATCAAGACCGACCACAACGTCGAAATCCTCAACACCGACCATGTGATCTGCCACCTGACCAAGGACACGGCACTCAACATGCGTCTGAAGATCGAGCGTGGCTTCGGCTACCAGCCGGCGGCTTCGCGCCGTCGTCCGGACGAAGAAACCCGTGCGATCGGCCGCCTGATGCTCGACGCCAGCTTCTCGCCGGTCCGTCGCGTCGCCTACGCGGTGGAAGCCGCGCGCGTCGAACAGCGCACCGACCTCGACAAGCTCGTGCTCGACATCGAAACCAACGGCACGATCGACGCCGAGGAAGCCGTGCGCACCGCGGCCGATATCCTCACCGATCAGCTGTCGGTGTTCGGCGACTTCACCCACCGCGACCGCGGTGCGCAGAAGCCGGCCACCAGCGGCATCGATCCGATCCTGCTGCGTCCGATCGACGACCTCGAACTGACCGTTCGTTCGGCCAACTGCCTCAAGGCCGAGAGCATCTACTACGTCGGCGATCTGATCCAGAAGACCGAAGTCGAGCTGCTCAAGACCCCGAACCTCGGCAAGAAGTCGCTCACCGAGATCAAGGAAGTGCTGGCTCAGCGCGGCCTGTCCCTCGGCATGAAGCTGGAAAACTGGCCGCCCGCCGGCATCGCCTCGCACGGGATGATGGGCTAAGGCCCAGCCTGGCTCGCGCGGCATTGCCGCGCGGCTTGGGCGAAGGCCCTGCGCGCGGCGCAGGGCCGGGAACGAAAAGAAATCCACGCCGAAGCTCAGCCGAAGCGTGGATTTCTGATTAGAAGCAACACCGCAACACCGCAACACATGCCGACGGACCCAGAAGTCCGCGGCTCTCCGGTCAGGGAAGGCCGGTTCGGACCACCCGCAGTCCAATGCTCCAACGCCTGGATGGCGACAGCGATCTCCAACAGTTACGACATTCATCAGGAATCCCAACCATGCGCCACCAGAAATCCGGCCGTAAGTTCAGCCGCACCAGTGCTCACCGCGACGCCATGTTCACCAACATGGCCGCTTCGCTGATCAAGCACGGTCTCATCCGCACCACCCTGCCGAAGGCGAAGGAGCTGCGTCGCGTCGCCGAGCCGCTCATCACCCTCGCCAAGAAGGACGGCGTCGCCAACCGCCGCCTGGCCTTCTCGCGCCTGCGCGACAAGGAAGCCGTCGGCACCCTGTTCGTCGAACTCGGCCCGCGTTATGCCTCGCGCCCGGGCGGTTACCTGCGCATCCTCAAGTGCGGTTTCCGCGCTGGCGACAATGCGCCGATGGCCTACGTCGAGCTGGTCGATCGTCCGCAAGCCGCGGCCGAGTGATCGCCTGCGCCGGGCGACCGGCGCTGCGATACGACATGCAAGCCAACAGGCAGGCGACCGGCGACGGTCGCGTGCCCAGCGAGCGAAGCCCCGGCCCCGGCCGGGGTTTTTGCTTTTCGGCGACGGTTACTTCGGCAACGGTTACGGCGGTAATGATCGGGGCAGGCGGGCTGCGGAAGAGGGTTTCGGGCGGACGATCGGTTTCTCGGCGCAACTTTCCCCGTCCGGCGCAGTCGATGTTGCTGCGACGAAACGCCACGTTGCGTAGCGACATGCCTATCCGACATTGGCACGACCCGACCCAGACCCGTATGGTGTGAACATGAACCCCTTCAAAGCCTCTTTCCGGACCCAGTACCTGCTCGGCTTCCTGGCCTGCACCGGCCTGCTTGCGTACGCGTTCTACCTGCAGCTGTACCAACACCTCGAACCCTGCCCGCTGTGCATCTTCCAGCGCGTGGCCTTCTTCGCGCTCGGCCTGGTGTTCCTGGCCGGCGCCGTGCATGGCCCGAAGAGTGCCGGCGGGCGCCGCACCTACGGCGTGCTGGCCCTGCTGGCCTCGCTCGGCGGCATCGCCGTCGCCGGCAACCACGTGCGCCTGCAGCACCTGCCGCCGGACCAGGTCCCGGCCTGCGGCCCGGGCCTGGATTACATGCTCGATGCGATGCCGATCGCCGGGGTGATCCGCAAGGTCATGACCGGTTCCGGCGAATGCGCCGCGGTCGATTGGAGCTTCCTCGGCCTGGCCATGCCGGCCTGGAGCCTGATCTGCTTCGTCGTGCTGGCGGTCTGGGCGGCCTATGCCGCGTTCCGCCGTCGTTGATTCAATAGAGTCCTGACTGGACAGAGCCATCCCGCCTCACTCGATCCCCACCGCAGCCCCCAACTGGAAACCAAGGAAATGAGCGCCTCCGATCGCAACCTGCGTGCCGTCAACCTTCCCGCCGACTGGACGCCCACGTCCTGGCGCGAGCGCACCGCATTGCAGTTGCCGAATTATCCGGACGCGGCCGAGCTGGAATCCGCGTTGCAGGAACTGCGTCATCTGCCGCCGCTTGTGACTTCGTGGGAGATCCTCTCGCTCAAGCAGCAGCTCGCCGAGGCGCAGGAAGGCAAGCGCTTCCTGCTGCAGGGCGGCGACTGCGCCGAGAGCTTCGACCAGTGTTCCTCGGACGTGATCTCCAACCGCCTCAAGGTGCTGCTGCAGATGAGCCTGGTGCTCGTCCACGGCATGCGCAAGCCGGTGGTGCGCGTCGGCCGTTTCGCCGGCCAGTACGCCAAGCCGCGTTCGGCCGACACCGAGACCATCGACGGGATCACCCTGCCGAGCTACCGCGGCGACATGGTCAACGCGCCGGCCTTCAACGAGGCCGCGCGCAAGCCCGACCCGCGCCGCATGATCAAGGCGCATGCGCGCTCGGCGATGACGATGAACTTCGTCCGCGCCCTGATCGACGGCGGTTTCGCCGACCTGCATCATCCCGAGTACTGGAACCTGAATTGGGTCGGCCATTCGCCGCTGGCCGACGAGTACCGGCGCATGGTCAACGCCATCGGCGATGCGGTGCGTTTCATGGAAACCTTGTCGGGTTCGGAAGTGCACAACCTCAACCGGGTCGACTTCTACACCTCGCACGAGGCCTTGCTGTTGCCGTACGAAGAGTCCTTGACCCGGCAGGTGCCGCGTCACTGGGGCTTCTTCAACCTCAGCACCCATTACCCGTGGATCGGCATGCGCACCGCCGCGGTCGACGGCGCCCATGCCGAGTATTTCCGCGGTATCCGCAACCCGATCGCGCTCAAGGTCGGCCCGACGGTGACGCCGGACCAGCTGCTGCGCACCATCGACCTGCTCAACCCCGAGGACGAGCCCGGCCGCCTGACCTTCATCCACCGCATGGGCGCGAGCCACATCGCCGAGAAGCTGCCGCCGCTGCTCGACGCGATGCGTCGCGACGGCCGTCGCGTGCTGTGGGTCTGCGACCCGATGCACGGCAACACCGAGAGCACCAGCAACGGCTACAAGACCCGTCGCTTCCGCAACATCCGCGCCGAGATCGAGACTTCGTTCGAACTGCACGCGGCCGCCGGAACCCGCATGGGCGGCGTGCATCTGGAACTGACCGGCGAAGACGTGACCGAGTGCCTCGGCGGCGCACGCGAACTGACCGAGAGCGATCTCGACCGCGCCTACCGCTCCACCGTCGACCCGCGCCTGAACTACGAACAGGCGCTGGAAGTGGCGATGCTGATCGTCCGCAAGCAGGCGCAGATCGCCGCGCCGGCCTGAGGTTTCGTTCTGGCCTCGGCCGATGCGCCCGCAAGACGAAAACCCGCCGCAAGGCGGGTTTTTGTTTGTTGGAGTGCGGGGTGATGGTTAGGGATGCCGGAGGCATGGAGTCGACGGTCGCGGCTTGCGCCGCTCCTACCCAAGAGTAGCGTCGTAGTTGACCGTCCCGCCCGTTGCTATTGCTACTGTCGTTGCCCGTTGCCCGTTGCCCGTTGCCCGTTGCCCGTTGCCGTTGCCGTTGCTTTGCGTCGCGTCGCACTAGCGAAGGCCATAGAAGACCCGGAGGGCGGCGCGCAGGGACGCGCGCCGTTTTTCATCGGGACAGGGATGTCCCGTATGAAAAATCCCGGCGTATGCACCGCTCGTGCGGGCTGGTGATTCAAGAAAAAAGCATTTTTCTTTGGTTACCTTTCTTTTGTTGCTTATGACAAAAGAAAGTAACCCGCCGCTTTAGTGGCGGAAGCTTTGGGTTTGATCTTGATCCTGATTTGGTTCGAGTGAGCGATGCGCCGTAAGACCGTCACAGCGATGTCGCGGCTTGCGTCCCTCCTGCCCCTTGCTAACGCGCGCCGCTTCGACGGATGACGACGGCCTTGTTACTTCTGCGCGTCCCGCGGTCGCGACTCACGTCGCTCCTACAAAGAGACCCAACGGCGAAGCGAGACCGAGGCATGGCGGTCGCGGCTTGCGCGCTCCTACCCCTGGCGAACGCGCGCCGCCTCGACGGATGACGACGGCCTTGTTACTTCTGCGCGTCCCGCGGTCGCGACTCACGTCGCTCCTACGGAGAGACCCAACGGCGAAGCGAGACCGAGGCATGGCGGTCGCGGCTTGCGCCGCTCCTACCCCTGGCGAACGCGCGCCGCCTCGACGGACGACGACGGCCTTGTTACTTCTGCGCGTCCCGCGGTCGCGACTCACGTCGCTCCTACAGAGAGACCCAACGGCGAAGCGAGACCGAGGCATGGCGGTCGCGGCTTGCGCCGCTCCTACCCCTGGCGAACGCGCGCCGCCTCGACGGATGACGACGGCCTTGTTACTTCTGCGCGTCCTGCGGTCGCGACTCACGTCGCTCCTACACGGGCGACCCTGCGAATCCATCCACTGTAGGAGCGGCGTGAGCCGCGACCACACGACGCGCAGTGCCGACAACGCCGACACCATTCGCCGGGACGGCGCTCCGTCGCAGGATAGGAGCGGCGTGAGCCGAGACCGCTACACCGCACGGCGCGACGCCACACCATCGCAGACCCCAACCCCAACCCCAACCCCAACCCCAACCCCAACTCCAACTCCAACTCCAACTCCAACTCCAACTCCAACTCCAACTCCACCCAGCGCAACCGCGTCCCATCCTCAGGGATTCACGGTCGCCCGATACTTCGGCGCGGTGCGCGCCCGGGTCAGTTGCTCGAAGGCATAGCCCAGCGACAGCAGCTTCGCGTCGCTCCAGCGCCGGCCCATGAAGACCAGGCCGACCGGCAGGCCGGAGGCTTCGCCGAGCGGCACGGTCAGGCTCGGGTATCCGGCCACCGCGGCGGCGCCCCAGCTCGCGCCGCCGAAGGGGTCCCCGTTGACGGCGTCGACCATGAAGGCCGGGGTCGTCGCGACCGCGATCAGCGCGTCGAGCTTGTGCCGCTTCATCACCGCGTCGATGCCTTGCGCGCCGGCCAGCTGGCGCGCGCGGGCCGCGGCCTTGCGATAGGCCGGGTCCTTGAGGCTGCCCTTCCGGTTGGCTTGTTCGAGCAGTTCCTGTTCGAAGTAGGGCATCTCGGTCGCGGCGTTGGCGCGGTTGAAGGCGATCAGCTCGGTCAGGGTCCTGGCCGGTGCGTCGTGCTCGCGCAGGTAGCGCTCGACGCCGTCCTTGAACTCGTACAGCAGCACTTCGAACTCGGCCGCGTCCCACTGCCCGGCGGTCGGGATCCGCACCTCGACGATGGTGGCGCCGGCATCGCGCATGCCCATGAAGCTGCGCTCGAGCACCGCGTCGATCGCCGCAGGCGTCTTGACCCCGGATTCGCGGATGAAGCCGAGGCGGGCGCCGCGCAAGGACTCGGCATCGAGCGCGGCGACGTAGTCGTCGATGCGTTTGCCGGCGGCGGCCTGCGCGGCGCTGTCGCCGCCGGCCTCGGCCGCGGCGAGCACGTTCAGCAGTTGCGCGGCGTCGGCGACGCTGCGCGCCATCGGGCCGGCGCTGTCCTGGCTGTGCGAGATCGGGATGATCCCGGCGCGACTGACCAGGCCGACGCTGGGCTTGAAGCCGACCAGGCCGTTCATCGCCGCCGGGCACAGGATGCTGCCGTCGGTCTCGGTGCCGACGCCGATCGTGGCCAGGCTGGCGGCGATCGCCGCGCCGGTGCCGCTGCTGGAACCGCAAGCGGTGCGGTCGAGCGCGTAGGGGTTGCGGGTCAGCCCGCCGCGGCCGCTCCAGCCGGAGATCGAGCGCGACGAGCGGAAGTTGGCCCACTCGCTGAGGTTGGTCTTGCCGAGGATCACCGCGCCGGCCTGGCGCAGTGCGCCGACCAGCGGCGCGTCCTGCGCCGGGCGATGCGCGGCCAAGGCCAGCGAGCCGGCCGAGTTGACCATCGGAGTGGCGTCGATGTTGTCCTTGATCAGCACCGCGATGCCGTGCAGCGGGCCGCGCAGCCGGCCGGCCTTGCGCTCTTCGTCGAGCGCGCGCGCCTCGGCCAGCGCATCCGGATTGAGTTCGATCACCGCGTTGAGCCGAGGCCCGTCGTCGTCGAGTGCGGCGATGCGGTCGAGGTAGGCCTGGGTCAGTCGGACGCTGTTGAAGTCGCCGGCGGCCATGCGCGCAGCCAGGGTCGCACTGTCGGCTTCGGTGATTCGCAGTGGGTCGGCCGGCAGGAAACCGCGCGGCATGGCGCTCGGCGCGGCCGGGCGGGTCGGGCGCGGCGCGCCGTTGCCC
>NZ_JBPKJP010000020.1:0-46965 GCF_051217035.1 Lysobacter sp. 1R34A | reverse complement strand
CGGTCGCCGCCCCGATCAACAGCGGCATCCGCTGGCGCTGGCCGGCCGACGGCCCCTTGCTGAGCCGCTACGTCGCCAACGAGCCGACCAAGCAGGGCGTCGACATCGGCGGCTCCAGCGGCGCCGCGGTGCGCGCCGCGGCCGACGGCGTGGTGGTGTATTCGGGCACCGGCCTGGTCGGCTATGGCGAGCTGATCATCGTCAAGCACAACGAGCAATGGCTGTCGGCTTACGGCCACAACCGCAAGCGCCTGGTCAACGAAGGCCAGGTGGTCAAGTCCGGCGAGCAGATCGCCGAGATGGGCCGCAGCGGCGCGGCGCGCGACATGCTGCACTTCGAGGTGCGCTACAACGCCAAGCCGGTCGATCCGTTGCTGTATCTGCCGGCGAGGTAAGCCGGCGAAACGAGCCGGCGGGCTCAGCCCGGCCGGGCCGGCCCGGAACCCCGGCACAGCGAACTACTGCGCGAATAATCGCCGCCCCAGGTGCGGAAACCGGCGCTGTCGATGTGCGGGTGGCGGCGATCATAGAAGCCGAGGCCGAAGCCGGCCGCCTCGCCATGGCGGCGCCAGAACCCGCACAGCTCACGGGCCGGCGCATCGGCGGCCAGGTCGAAATCATAGGCGCCGCCGCTCATGTGGCGGCTGCGCGAGCTGCCGCCTTCGCAGCGGTTGAGGGCCGGGTCGCGATAGCCGGAGGTGATTTCGGCGCCATCGAGTAGTCCGGCCCGGCGCAGTTCGCCGATCAGCCGCAGCGTGCGCAGGGTATCCGGCCAGGCCGGTTTCGGCGGCAACGCGAACTCGGGCGCGCCGCATATCCGCCAGCGGCGCCCGCTGCGCAACAACTGGCTCAGCGGCACGACTTCGGCCGCGCCGTGGGCGCGCAGGTAGTCGCGGTACTCCTCGACTGCAGCCCGTCGGCCGTCGTCGAGCCAGCGCTGGTAACGCTCGGCCGGCGAGGGCAGGGCGCAGGCGTCGAGCAGGACCCCCACGATTGCCAGGGCCGGGGCGAACAGGAAGGCCGCCCGCCGCGAATGCGGCGCGGCCGGCTTCATGCGCCGAGCACGAACCCCATGACCACGCGCCGGCCTTCGCCGGCCAGCACGTTGAAGGTGCGCGCGGCGGCGGGGTTGGTCATGGTTTCCAGGCCGACGCCGCGGCCGAGGCAGGCGGCCAGGGTCGCCGCCGGGGGAAACGCCTGGGTCGCGCCGCAGCCGAGCACGATCAATTCGGGCTCCAGCGCGAACAGCGGCGCCAGGTCCTCGATGCCCAGGGTTTTCACGTCGCGCACCGGCCAGTCTTCGATCAGCCGGTTCGGCGCGAGGATGAAGCTGCGTTCCAGGCGGCGATCGTTGACCAGGGCGACCTGGCCGTCGGCGCCGCGCAGGAAGAACTCGTGATCGGGGCGTTCCAGGGTCAGCAGCATGGGGCGGGAATCGAAATCGGGAGGCCGGAATCGGGGAACGGGATGGCTGGAAGCAGCCGGAGTGGAGCAGGGCCGGGGCGTTCGGACTTCCTATGCCCCCATTCCGGGCCTCATCAGGTCCGCGGCAGGACGATCTGGCGCTTTTCCTTGCTCGGGCGGTACAGCACGGCGGTGTGGCCGATGCGTTGGACCAGGGCGGCGTCGGTGCGCTCGGCGATCTCAGCGATGGCTGCGTCGCGGGTGTCGCGGTCTTCGGCGCCGACCTTGATCTTGATCAGTTCGTGGTGCTCGAGGGCGCTATCGACCTCGGCGACCAGCGCATCGGTGATGCCCTTGCCGCCGACCTGGAGCATGGCCTTGAGGTCGTGGGCCTGTCCGCGCAGGAAACGGGTCTGGGCGGAGGTCAACAGGGTGGGCATTGGGTCACACGAACGGAGCGGGAGGGGCGCTCAGGGTATCATGGCGTCCCCAACCCCCACCGGGACGGCCGCCCGCCCATGGCGACCCGCAGCAAAAGCAGCCAGCGCTGGCTCAAGGAACACTTCTCCGACCCCTTCGTGAAGAAGGCCAAGGCCGAAGGCCTGCGTTCGCGCGCCGCCTACAAACTCGAAGAGCTGGTCGAGCGCGACCGCCTGCTCAAGCCGGGCATGGTCGTGGTCGACCTGGGCGCCGCCCCGGGCGGCTGGTCGCAGTGGCTGCGCCAGGAGCTCGACCGCCTGAACGCGGCCAAGCCGGGCCGGATCATCGCCCTGGACATCCTGGAGATGCCGGGACTGGCCGGGGTCGAGTTCATCCTCGGCGATTTCCGCGAGGACGAGGTCCTGGCCCAGCTCGAACAGGCCCTGGCCGGGCAGACCGTGGACCTTGTGCTGTCGGACATGGCCCCCAATATGAGCGGTGTGGATGCGGTGGACCTGCCGCGGGCGATGCACCTTTCCGAGCTGGCGATGGATTTCGCCGACCGGCATTTAAGGGTCGACGGCACTTTCCTGATCAAGCTGTTCCAGGGCGTGGGCTTCGACGATTACGTGCGGGAACTGCGCCGTCGCTACGCCAAGGTCTCGATCCGCAAGCCGGCGGCCTCGCGCAAGCGATCCCCGGAGGTGTACGCGCTGGCGCAGGGCAAGCGGGCCGCCCCGACCTGAACGCCAGGGCGTCGGGCCGACGGACGGCCGGCCGACCCACCTGCTTTTGGCAGGTGTCCGGCCACGGGTGGTGTGACAATCTGAGCGGTACCGCCGGCGCAAGAGGCGTCGGAGGACACGAGGCCCCACAGGGCCGCAGGCTAGGAAATACATGAACGATTTGGCCAAGAATTTGCTGCTTTGGGTAATCGTCGCCGTCGTGCTGATGGTGGTGTTCCAGGCGTTCGGCCCGCGTACGCCCGGCGCCGAAGCGATCCCCTACGATCAGTTCATCGCTCAAGTCCAGAGCGACCGGATCAAGGAGATCAAGTTCTCCGACGACCGCACGACGATCACCGGCACGCGCAAGGACGACACCAAGTTCACGACCTACGCTGCGCAGGACCCGTACCTGATCAACGACCTGCTCAACCACAAGGTCGAGACGGTGCAGACGCCGCAGTCGAGCAGCCCGTCGCTGGTGGTGATCCTGATCAACGTCCTGCCCTGGCTGCTGTTCATCGGCATCTGGGTGTATTTCATGCGCCAGATGCAGCAGGGCGGCAGCAAGGGCGCGATGAGCTTCGGCCGTTCGCGCGCCAAGCTGCAGGGCGAGGACCAGGTCAAGGTGACCCTGGCCGACGTCGCCGGCTGCGACGAGGCCAAGGAAGAAGTCGGCGAGCTGGTCGAGTTCCTGCGCGATCCCTCCAAGTTCCAGAAGCTCGGCGGCAAGATCCCGCGCGGCGTGCTGATGGTCGGCCCGCCGGGCACCGGCAAGACCCTGCTCGCGCGCGCCATCGCCGGCGAGGCCAAGGTGCCGTTCTTCAGCATTTCCGGTTCCGACTTCGTCGAGATGTTCGTCGGCGTCGGCGCCAGCCGCGTGCGCGACATGTTCGAGCAGGCCAAAAAGCACGCGCCGTGCATCATCTTCATCGACGAAATCGACGCGGTCGGCCGCCATCGCGGCGCCGGTCTCGGCGGCGGTCACGACGAGCGCGAGCAGACCCTCAACCAGTTGCTGGTCGAGATGGACGGTTTCGAAGGCGGCGAAGGCGTGATCGTGATCGCCGCGACCAACCGCCCCGACGTGCTCGATCCGGCGCTGCTGCGTCCGGGCCGTTTCGACCGCCAGGTCGTGGTCGGCCTGCCGGACGTGAAGGGCCGCGAGCAGATCCTGCGCGTGCACATGCGCAAGCTGCCGCTGCACGACGACGTCGAGCCGATGACCATCGCCCGCGGCACCCCGGGCTTCAGCGGCGCCGACCTGGCCAATCTGTGCAACGAGGCGGCCCTGTTCGCCGCGCGCGAGAACGGCAAGGACGTGCGCATGGAGCACTTCGACAAGGCGCGCGACAAGATCCTGATGGGCGCCGAGCGCCGCTCGATGGCGATGAGCGAGGACGAGAAGAAGCTCACCGCCTACCACGAGGCCGGCCACGCCATCGTCGGCCGCGTCGTGCCCGAGCACGACCCGGTCTACAAGGTCACCATCATTCCGCGCGGCCGCGCCCTCGGCGTGACCATGTACCTGCCGGAAGGCGACAAGTACTCGATGAACCGCGTCGCGATCGAGTCGATGCTGTGCTCGCTGTACGGCGGCCGCGTCGCCGAGGAGTTGATCTTCGGCGTCGACAAGGTCACCACCGGCGCGTCCAACGACATCGAGCGCGCCACCAAGATGGCCCGCAACATGGTCACCAAGTGGGGCCTCAGCGACGAGATGGGCCCGATCGCCTACGGCGAAGAAGAAGACGAAGTCTTCCTCGGCCGTTCGGTCACCCAGCACAAGAACGTGTCCAACGAGACCGCGCGCCGGATCGACGAAGTGGTGCGCGGCATCCTCGACAAGGCCTATGGCCGTACCTCGCAGATCCTCAAGGACAACCTCGACAAGCTGCACATGATGGCCGAGGCCTTGCTGCAGTACGAAACCATCGACGCCGCGCAGATCGACGAGATCATGGCCGGCCGCGAGCCGGGTCCGCCGGCCGACTGGGCCAAGTCGGGCCGCATCTCCAAGGACGACCCGGGTCCGGGCCGCCCCGGCAGCCAGATCGGCGGGCCGGCGGCGCAGACGTAATTCGGGACTCGGGGTTCGGGACTCGGGACTCGGGACTCGGCAAAGCACCGGGACTCGGGACTCAGTAGAAGCACAAAGCGAACGGCGCCCGAGAAATCGGGCGCCGTTTTGTTTGGGCTGGGTTTGGATTGGCAACGGCCGAAGCCTGGAAGATATCCAGGTTAGGCGGATGTCTTTGCTTCCGAGCGAAAATTAAGCATCCAGAATGCTTGCGTAAGCTCGAGGCAGCGCGAAAACTCTTTCCCGAGTCCCGAGTCCCGAGTCCCGAGTCCCGAGTCCCGAGTCCCGAGTCCCGAGTCCCGAGTCCCGAGTCCCGAGTCCCGAGTCCCGAGTCCCACTCTCGAATCCCAGACGGCGCACCCATGTTCGATCTCGCCCCCACCCTCGATTGCAACGGCCGCCGCCTGGTTCTCGACCGCCCGCGCATCATGGGCATCGTCAACGTGACGCCCGATTCCTTTTCCGACGGCGGCGCCCACGACAGCGTGGAGGCCGCGGTCGCGCATGGTCTGAAGCTGGCCGGGGAGGGCGCGGACCTGCTCGATATCGGGGGCGAGTCGACCCGCCCAGGCGCCGCCGAGGTGCCGCTGGAAGAAGAGCTGCGCCGCACGATTCCGGTGATCGAACGTCTGGCCGGCGCGACCGGACTGCCGATCAGCATCGATACCTCCAAACCGGAGGTCATGCGCGCCGCGGTCGCCGCCGGTGCCGGGCTGATCAACGATGTCTACGCGCTGCGCCGCGAGGGCGCGCTCGACGCCGCGGCCGAACTCGGCGTGCCGGTGGTATTGATGCACATGCAGGGCGAGCCGCGCTCGATGCAGGCCGACCCGGTCTACGACGATGTCGTCGCCGAGGTGCACCGTTTCCTGGTCGAGCGCCTGTTCGCCGCCGAGATGGCCGGCATCGCCAAGAAACGCATCGTCGTCGACCCCGGCTTCGGCTTCGGCAAGACCCTGGCCCACAACCTGGCCCTGCTCGCGCAACTGGAGCGCTTCGGCGAACTCGGCGTGCCGGTGCTCGCGGGACTGTCGCGCAAGCGCAGCATCGGCGAGCTTACCGGCCGCGACGAGGCGCGGCAGCGCGTCCACGGCTCGGTCGCCGCACACCTGGTCGCCGCCCAGCGCGGTGCGAAGCTGCTGCGCGTGCACGACGTCGCCGCCACCGTCGACGCGATCAAGGTCTGGGAAGCGGTCGCGGCGCAGCCGATGCCGCGGCGCGCGGCCGCCTCGGCGCCGAGCCTGAAGTGGCCCGACGACGACTGAGCCGGTTCGGCGCTTCGGTGCGGTGCCGAGCGCTCGGTCATCGAGGGGACGGTTCGCTCGCCACGCGCCTCGGAAAATCGCCGTCGCCGCGCTCGCTCTGCGGCAGGGTGCATCGCGTGGGACAGGCTGGCGAAAGATGCGTCTGCCCGAATCGCAGCATCTCGTCCTCAACAATCGCCGCGATCGCGAAAGCCTTGCCGCACAAGGCGTGAAACATGCTGCACGAAGATTGTCCGCAGGCTTGTCCACAGGCGTGGTGGGCAGCGCGATGCGGCCGCTGCGATGCGGTCGCATGCACCGGATCGGCGATTCCGGATTCCGAACACCACGGCCTCGCGCCCCATCGACGCTGCAATCCGTCGGCGTTCGCGACTGCGCGACGTCAAGCATTTGACGAAGCGAGCGACCCATGTCCTTCGATGCGGAGCGCATGGTCAAAATTTCGCCATGATTCGGACGCCTTTGCGACACAAGGCGTGGAACCCGATTCCACCGCGTGTGTCCGCAGCCTTGTCCACAGCGTTTGTGGACATCGCCGCGGCGGTTTCGCGCAAACGATGGCCGGCATGCGCGCAGTCGCTGCGAGTTCTGCGCGATTCGCGACGGGGATCGGATACCGCGAGCCGTGCTCGAACGCCGACAGCCGGCGAGATGCCGAGGCTCAGCGATGCGATTCGACCTCGTTCCAGGGGTGGTCAAAGTTTCGCCATAGTTGCCGCGCCCTTGCGGCGTAAGGCGTGAAACCCGATTCCATCGCCGCTGTCCGCAGGTTTGTCCACAGGCCTTGTGGACATCGCCATGCATGGGCGCGGACGACTCGGCCGCCTGTTTGTTGCGAGGCGACGCGACACCATGCCGATCGTGTCGGCAGCGGCGAGCGGCGCTCGTCGCGGTTCGCCTCGGCTTCGATGTCAAGCCTTCGACGCCGATTTCCTGCGAATTTTTCCCGCCGAGTTGGGTGGCGAAAATTTGATCAAACCTGTCGCGCCCTTGTCACACAAGGCGTGAAACACGGTTGCGCGGTGTCTGTCCGCAGGTTTGTCCACAGCGATTGTGGACAGCGCTCGCTCTGGCTTGCGCGCGGCCTCGTCGTGCCTGCGGTCGGTCTCGCTCCGGGATGCCGACAATGCGATGCAAGTCAAGAAAAATCAGTGATCAATAAATGATCAAACTTATCGCGAGCGTTACGCCGCAACGCATTGCGTCGGCTTCGCGAAGACTGTCCGCAGGCTTGTCCACAGGCTGTGTGGACAAACGTCATCGCCTGGTCAAAAAAGCGACAAACAGGCGCCATGCCTTGCCGGGCCTGGGCGCGACGGGCTTGTCCACAGGCTTGCCCCAGTGCTTCTCCACAGCTTCTGTGGAGCGCGCTCGCCGCGCCTCGCCCGCGCCCCATCCGGGCCGCGCGCGGAAGGCGGGGCGGGTGTGCGCTTCCTCGAGGCCCGCGCCTGTGCGAGGCTGCCGGCTCGCTCCACCGCCGTGCCGCCGTCCCGCATGAACGCTTCTGCCGATCCCCGCCCGCTCGCCATCGCCCTGATGGGCCCGACCGCGTCGGGCAAGACCGCGCTCGCCTTGGATTGGGCGCAGCGCCTGGGCGGCGAGATCGTCAGCGTCGATTCGGCCCTGGTCTATCGCGGCCTCGACATCGGCGCGGCCAAACCGAGCGCCGCCGAGCAGGCCTGCGTGCCGCACCACCTGATCGACCTGCGCGAGCCCTGGCAGCCGTACTCGGCCGCCGAGTTCGCGCTCGACGCCCGCCGCGCCCTCGACGACATCGCCGGCCGCGGGCGCCTGCCGATCCTCGCCGGCGGCACCGGCCTGTACTTCCACGCCCTGCTGCACGGCCTGTCGGCCATGCCCGAGGCCGACCCGGCCACCCGCGCGCAACTCGGCGCCGAAGCCGAAACGCTCGGCTGGGACGCCCTGCACGCGCAACTGGCGCAGATCGATCCCGAGGCCGCGGCGCGCATCCACGTCACCGACGCCCAGCGGATCCAGCGCGCGCTGGAAGTGTTCCGGTTGTCCGGACGCAGCATCAGCGACTGGCGCCGCGACTCGCTCGCCGCGCCGCGGCTGCCGTACCGCGTGCTCAAGCTGGTGCTGGCCCCAGCCGATCGCGCGGTCCTGCACGGCCGCATCGAGCGCCGCTTCGAGCAGATGCTCGCCCAGGGTTTCCTCGACGAAGTCCGCGACCTGCGCGCGCTGCCGGCGCTGCAGGCGCATCCGCGGCCGCGGGACTTGCCGGCGCTCCGCGCGGTCGGCTACCGCCAGGCCTGGGAGCATCTCGACGGCGACTACGACGCCCGCGAGTTCCGCGATCGCGGCGTCTACGCGACCCGCCAGCTCGCCAAGCGCCAATTGACCTGGCTGCGCAGCGAGCTTGACGCCCGTTGGTTCGATCCTTTGCGCGATGCGGCCGAACTGGAGCGCGCCCTGGCCCTGTTTATGGGCGCGGGGAGGCCCTAGACGCATCCGGCGCCCGGAATGTGCGCGCAAACCCAGAACCGGGTCGCAATGTTTGCTTTCACTTGCGTTAACATCGGCCGGTCGCCCCTGTGGGGACAACAGCCGGCGATACGGCCGTGCTCCGCACCACCGGTGCCGGGCGTGCCGTCCTAATAACTAGAACATGCTGGGGAATTAGAAGATGTCTAAGGGGCAATCCCTGCAGGATCCTTTCCTGAATGCGCTGCGTCGCGAACGCGTACCGGTCTCGGTCTACCTGGTCAACGGCATCAAGCTGCAGGGCACGATCGAATCCTTCGACCAATTCGTGGTGCTGTTGCGCAATACCGTGAGTCAGATGGTCTACAAGCACGCCATTTCCACCGTCGTTCCCGCGCGCAACGTTCGCGTCGGTCCGGGCGGCGGCTATGTGCAGTCCGCCGATGGCAGCGACAATGGCGACGGCGGCGACGAAACTGAGTAATTCGACGACCATGGCGGCGCGCGCGCCGACGGTGCGAACCCGTGTTTGAACGTTCGCGCAAGGGCGAGCACGCGCTGCTGATCCAGCCTCATGCCGGCGGCCCGCCGGACGAGGACCTGCTGGAAGAGTTCGCCGACCTGGCCAGGTCGGCGGGCGCGAGCGTGGCCGCGGTCCTGACCGCGCGCATCGACCGTCCGAATGCGGCGACCCTGATCGGCAGCGGCAAGCTCGACGAGGTCAAGGCTGCGGCCGAAGCCAGCGGCGCCGACCTGATCCTGGTCAACCACCCCTTGTCGCCGGGCCAGGAGCGCAATCTCGAACGCTTCCTCGAACGGCGGGTGGTCGACCGCACCGGCCTGATCCTCGACATCTTCTCGCAGCGCGCGAAGAGCTCGGAAGGCAAGCTGCAGGTCGAACTGGCCCAGCTCAAGCACATGGCGACCCGCCTGGTGCGCGGCTGGACCCACCTGGAGCGCCAGCGCGGTGGTTCGATCGGCCTGCGCGGCCCCGGCGAAACCCAGCTCGAGACCGACCGGCGCCTGCTGCAGAAACGCCTGGAGCAGTTGCAGCGCCGGCTCGACAAGGTCGAGGTGCAGCGCACCCAAATGCGCCGCGCGCGCCTGCGCAGCGAGCTGCCGCGCGTGGCCCTGGTCGGCTACACCAATGCCGGCAAATCCACCCTGTTCAATGCGATGACCGGCGCGGAGGCCTACGCCGCCGACCAGTTGTTCGCGACCCTCGACCCGACCGTGCGCCGGATCGAGCTGTCCGGCGGCGCCGCGGTGCTGGCCGACACGGTCGGCTTCGTCCGCGACCTGCCGCACGAACTGGTCGCCGCGTTCCGCTCGACCCTGTCGGAGGCGCGCGAGGCCGACCTGCTGCTGCACGTGATCGACGCCGCCGACCCGCTGCGCGACGAGCGCATCGCCCAGGTCGACGCGGTCCTGAACGAAATCGGCGCGGGCGACCTGCCGCAGGTGCTGGTGTTCAACAAGATCGACCGCCTCGACGGGGTCGAGCCGCGCATCGACCGGCCCGGCGAAGACAACAGCCGGGTCTGGGTCTCGGCCCGCGACGGCCAGGGCCTGGACCTGCTGCGCAGCGCCCTGGGCGAGGCCCTGCAGCTGCGCCATGTCGCCGGCAGCGTGCGGATCGCGCCGCAGGACGCACGCCTGCGCGCGCGCCTGCACGAGCTCGGCGCGGTGCGTTCGGAGCAGGCCGACGAGCATGGCTGGCTGGTCGAAGTCGACCTGGCCGTGGCCGACGCCCAGCGCCTGTTCGCCCAGCCCAACGGTGAGGCATTGCGCCCCTTGCTTGAGGCCGTTCAGGCCCCCACCTAGAATCGACGGGTTCGTGCGCGGGTGACGCGTGCGGACTCCCGCGGCGCCACCGGCGCCGTGGACCGGTCGCGGCGCAGGCCGTGGCCGGTGCAGCGGGCTGGACAGGACGTCCCGCCCGGCGCCCACATCTTTAGGAGCAGGCATGGCCTGGAACACCCCTGGCAGTGACAATTCCGGCGACAACCCGCGTCCGCCGCGACAACGCAAACCGCAAGGTCGCGGTCTCGATGCTGTGATCGAGCCCTTGCGCGGCTTGTTCGGCAACGGAGGCGGCGGGATCCTGCGCTGGGTCGCGCTGCTGCTCGGCCTGTGGCTGGTGTTCAACTGCTTCGTACTCGTCACCGAGCAGGAACGCGGCGTGGTCCTGCGCTTCGGCGTGTTCTCGCGCGTCCTCCAGCCCGGCCCGCACTTCAAGGCGCCGTGGCCGATCGAACGCGTGACCAAGCTCAACGCGACCCAGAGCCAGGCCTACACCGAGACCATCCCGGTGCTGACCCGCGACGGCAACATGGTCAACGTCGAGATCAACGCCCAGTACCGGATCGAATCGCCGCGCTTGTACCTGTTCGGTTCGCGCAAGCCCGACGACGTGCTCAAGCAGGCCGCGCAGAGCGCGGTGCGCGAGCAGATCGGCCGCTCCGATCTCGACACCGTGCTCGGCGCGCGCAGCCTGCTGACCGCACAGGTGCGCCAGCGCCTGCAGGCTTCGCTCAAGGACTACGAGACCGGCCTGATCCTGACCGAGCTCAACCTGCCCAATGCCCGCCCGCCGGACGAGGTCAAGGACGCCTTCGACGAGGCACAGCGCGCCAACGCCGACAAGACCACCTCGATCAACCAGGCCCAGGCCTACGCCAAGCAGATCGTCCCGGAAGCGCGAGGCGAGGCCCAGCGCGTGCGCACCACGGCCGAGGGCTACAAGACCTCGACCATCGCCCGCGCCCAGGGCGACGCGACCCGCTTCTCGCTGCTGGTCGAACAGTACAAGGGCGCGCCCGACGTCACCCGCAAGCGGCTGTGGCTCGACACCGTGCAGGAAGTGCTGACCCAGAACCGCAAGATCGTCGGCGGCGATTCGCGCCAGGTGCTGTACGTGCCGATGGACCGCAACGTGCCGACCACGCCGGGCCCGGTCAGCGTGCCGCTGGTGACCCAGCCGGAAATGCTGAGCCCGGTCACCGCGACCGAATCGCAGGCGACCGTGCCCTATGTCGGCCGGCCTGCGCGCCCCAAGTCCCGCGATGAGGTGATCCGATGAGAGTTCCCGCCCTGATTGCCGCGGGCATCGCGCTGCTGCTCGCGTTGCTGGGTTCGGTGTTCGTGGTCAGCGAAGGCCACAGCGCGATCGTGTTCCGCCTCGGCACCGTGGTGCGCGAGGACATCGGCCCCGGCCTGCGCTTCAAGTGGCCGCTGATCGAGACCGCGCGCGTGTTCGACCGCCGCCTGCAGATCCTCGAATCGCCGCCGGAGCGTTACCTGA
Organism: Lysobacter sp. 1R34A; assembly: GCF_051217035.1. Classification (NCBI taxonomy): domain Bacteria; kingdom Pseudomonadati; phylum Pseudomonadota; class Gammaproteobacteria; order Lysobacterales; family Lysobacteraceae; genus Lysobacter; species Lysobacter sp. 1R34A. The sequence continues at coordinate 35,322 of NZ_JBPKJP010000020.1, read as the reverse complement.
CCGCCGACAAGCTCGACGTCAGCGTGGACTTCTTCGCCCTCGGCCAGATCGACGACATGCGCCGCTTCTTCCAGGCCACCGGCGGCGACGAGACGGTCGCGGTCGAGCGCCTGGCGCCTATCATCCGCGACTCGCTGCGCAACGAGATCAACTCGCTGAACCTGCTCGACGTGGTCAAGGGCGATCGCGAAGCGGTGATCGGCAAGCAGCTCGAAACGATCAACAAGGGCGCCGCGACCCTGGGCATCCGCATCAAGGACATCCGGATCAAGCGCATCGACCTGCCGCAGGACAGCAACGTGCTGGCCTCGGTCTATAACCAGATGCGCTCGCAGCGCCTGCAGGTCGCCAGCCAGTTGCGCGCCGAGGGCGTCGAGCAGGCGCAGGCGATCCGCGCCACCGCCGATCGCGACAAGACCGTGATCCTGGCCGAAGCCGAGCGCGACGCCCAGCGCCTGCGCGGCGAAGGCGACGCCGAAGCCACCCGCATGTACGGCGAGGCCGCCAGCAAGGACCCGGCGTTCTTCACCTTCCAGCGCAGCCTGGAGAGCTATCGCAAGTCCTTCGCCGACGGCCAGAGCGTGATCGTGCTCGACCGCGACGATCCGTTCCTGCAATACCTCAAGTCCGACCGCTGATCGCGCATGGTCGGTGAGTTGATCCGGGCACTGTGCCTCGTCGCAGTGCTCGAAGGCCTGTTCCTGTTCGTCGCCCCGAACGGCTGGAAACGCGCAGCCGAACAACTGCAGGCCTTGCCCGACCGCCACCTGCGCATCGTGGGCGGCGTGGTGGTCGCGATCGGTGTGGTGTCGTTGTGGGTGCTGCGGGGCGGGTGAGGGCTAGGCCGTCACCGGCGCGACCGCGACGCCTCGATCTCGCGCCGATGGCGACGGCAGCCCCGCAGGGTAGGAGCGCCGCAAGCCGCGACCGCGCGACCGGCGGCTGTCGCGTCTCCGGCCGCAGAGCGGAAAAGCAACATCAAGACTGAAGGTCCGTCGCTGACGCGGCAGGATTACTTCGAGTGGCTTTTCTTGCTGCCGGACGGGCAGGGTGCCGGCGGGCGCGGGACCTGATGCAGCCGGTCGAGCGTGTACTCGGAGAATGCTTTTTCAAGGCTGTTCTTGCCCGCGAGTACGGACTCGATTCGAGCGCGATCGCCGCTGGCCGGGCCGTATACGTCGCCCAGTTCCAGCAGAGTGCCGAGGTCGCCGGATAGCTGCGGTGCGGCGCTGGAGGCAAAGGCGGCATAGTACTTGCCGACATCGAGGCGAACGCCGCAGCATTGTTGCGTGGAATAACGGATGGTCCTGGTGCTCGCGGTGCCGCGCAGGGTGTCGACGATCCGGATTTTGCCGATCACGCGCGTCGTCCACGGGTCGCTCGAGCCTTCGGTCTGGAGTTCGGAACTCAACAGCCGGAAGACGAAGACATGTTTGGCCCGCCGTGCGGACACGGTGTCCAGGGGTGGTCGCGTGCACTCGCAGGCAGCCGCGGCGGTCGAGGCCAGCATCGCGATAACGAAGACGACGATCTTGCGCATGGGCGGATCTAACTCGGCAGGCGAAGCGGATGACGAGCGGGAACGGTGGGCCGTCAACCGACCTTGCCGCCCGCCGCGACGACGTGCTCGAGAATGAAGTTCCGGGCGTCGGCTGGAACATCGCTCAACGGCAGGGTGACGAACTGGGCCTTCGAGAACAGCAGCAGCCAGCAGGTTTCGAACTTCCACACTTCGGTGACCGCCGACCAGGGCAGGGTGCTGGAGCCGCTGTCGGCGCTGAGGCTGAAATTTTTCTCGGTAAGGACCAGGCTCGCCTGCGGCTTGCGCATCGCCTTGAGCTTGCGCAGCGAATTGCGGTAGTGGACGAGATAAAGCATCGTCATGAAGCCCAGGCCCAGTGCGAAGGTGGCCGCCATCAGGCCGGTCAGCCAAGAGCCGTCCCGGTTCGCCAGCAGCACCCCGAGCGCGACGGCATTGAGCGCGAAGACGATCAGGAAGCGCAGCCCGACGACTCGCCGCCAGAAGCCGAGCACAGCTTGGCGCAGCAGCGGTTCGGTGTAGTTGAGGGTCAACGAATGCATGAGGCGCCTGAGTCGAAGGAGGCGTGAGCCGGATGGAAGCGATGCGTTCGCGCGCGGTTGCCGAACTGCATGGATGGTGCCAGCGCGTCGCGCGCCAGTCACCCGGCGGACCCCGCGCGATAGGTGGCGCCCGGCGCCCAATACTCTTCCAGGGCGAGGATGGCGTCGTCTTTCCAGGCCGAGGCTTCGCTGAAGGCCAAGGCATCCAGCACGGCGGTCACGGCCTGTTCCTGATCCCGGGTCAGCGAGGGCAAGCGCGGCGGGTCGCGGTCGGGCGGGCGCAGCGAGCTCAGCAGCGCGTCGACCGCCATCGAGTCCGCCCGCTCCAGGTTGAGCAAGGCATATCGCAACAGCACCGGCAGATAGTGCCGCCAGGAGCTGGGATCCAAATGTGCGATGCCCCAGTGATGAGCCTCCAGATACGCGGCGACCGGATGATCGAGGTCGGCGTCGAATGGCGGCGGCGTGCCGTAGTCGTCGAGAGCATCGCCGCCGCGCAACGACATCGCAGGCGTGGCGGAACAGTCGTGGAACGCCTGGTCGATGGCGGTGAGAATGCGGTCCATTGCCTTGCTGCCTGGTCTGGATGTAACAGAACGATTCGGCTGGACGGAGCGGCAACCGTGAGGGATACGATAACGCCGAAGGGCTCAATCCTCATCGTATTCAGCAAGCACTCCACTCAGCCTTTACTTGGCCGGGCGCTCAATAACTGGCGAATCCGAAGCAGCGCACTGGCTGCATCCGAATCGGGAGGCGACGATGAACGACGAAGCGGCGTGGGGCATGGAAGAGCGGTTCTGGCTCGGCAGCGCCGACGATAACGAGGGTGTGTTGAGCCCGGAATGCGTCATGGCCTTCGCCGAGCCGGTCGGCATTCTGCGCGGCAGCGCGATCGTCGAAAGCCTGCGTTCGGCGCCACGTTGGGCTTCGGTCGACATGACCGAACGCGTCATCGGCCGGCCCGATCAAGCGACCCTGGTGCTGGCCTACCGCGCGGAAGGCACTCGCGAGGAGGCCGATCCGTATCGGGCGTACTGCACCTCGACCTATCGCCTGACGGGAGCCGAATGGCTGCTGGTCCAGCATCAGCAGACGCCGATCCATTAGCGCGGCGGCTGCCGACGGCGGCAGCAACCGCCGGGCTCAGCCCGTGTACGGGCCCTTGACCTCGCCCCAGCCCCAGCGCGGCATCGGCGCCTGCGGGTCGACCGTGACGCCGGGCTGCGAATTGATCACCGCCAGGCGCGATCCCCATTCCAGATAGCCGACCAGCGCCGAACGAAACTCCGGGTCGTCCGGCAGACCGAGCTCGTCGGCGGTATCCAGCAGCAGACCGACCCAGCGCCGCCGCATCTCCTGGCTCAGATGGCGGTTGAGGTGCTGGCGGACCATATGCGGATGGCCGCCGTATTGGCGGCTGTAGTCGTCCGGCCCACCCAGCGCCTCAGCGAGAAAGGTCGCGACATGGCCCGGATGGTCCGCGGCCATGTGTTCGAACACCGGCCCCAACAGCGCATCGGCCTTGACGTGCAGGTAGAAACGATCGGTCAGCCGGTTCAGCGTATCGATGCCGCCGAGCCAGTCGTACAGGGAGGGGATGCGTTGTTCGGACATGACGTCGTATGGATTCGGTGGGGCGGCTGGGCCACGTGGGATTACAGTCTTAATGAGACGGCTGCATGGAGCTTATCGTCGCCACCGCGAGATGCGACCGGTAACCAGTTCAACGAAATACCGAATGAAACATTCGGGTAACCCCGTGTTTTTTGGCAGCCAAAAGCTTAGTCGCGCACGGTACTCAGGTATCTGCCATGGCACGAAAAAAGCGATTCGCGGCCGTCGCGATTGTTGGCAGTTGCCCAAGCTCCAGCTCAAGCCCGCTTCGTACTTCCCATTCCTCGGGTGCTCCAAAGGCGCCGTGGATGACGATCGTCAACGTTACCTGTCCCAGCGATGAGCAGGCGGCGGCGAGCGAGAAGTCGCCTTCCATCGAGGTATATCGTTCGCTCCCGGACCAGGGGCGCATATAGGCGCCCAGGCGCGAGAAGAACTGGATCAACTCGGTTGGGCCGACAGGGCAATGGACTTCCTGGGCGCCATGGATCGACGCGCCGCGAAGTTCCACCCGGAACGAATAGCCGTCTGCATCAAAGAACCGAAGCTGCTTGTCAGTGCGCACCGACCTGATGATGAAATCGGTTGTTTCCATCGAACCGCCAGCTGTTGGTGTAAGCGAGGCTTGCCTGGGCGAAGCCGCGAACGCCGCACGCGCAGTGCGGACGACTGCGACGCGCGCCGCCTCCATACGAATCAGCGAGCCGCGTCCTGCTCGGCTTCCCAGACGAAGCTGTGGCCCTGGGCCTTGACCTGCCCCAGCCCCGGGAAGGGGAAATGCACGGCGTAGACGCGCAGCTTGCCGTCGGCGGCGCGCTGCAGCAGTGCGCGCCGGCTGGTCTGGGCCAGCGGTGCGTTCGTGTCGTACTGCACCGTCCATTCGGGGCGTTGCACCGAGATAACGTGGTGATGCGCGGTGTCGCCGAGGTACAGCAGGCGCTCGTCGCCCGATGCGATTTCGTAAGCGCTGTGGCCCGGGGTGTGGCCGTCGATGGCCACGGCGGTGACTACGCCGGGAACGATCGTCGCGCCGGGCTGGAAGGTCGCGACTTTCGGTGCGATCGCGGCGACCAGCGCGGCGGCGTCGCGGTCGCTCTTGAGGGCTTCCCATTCCGGCGCCGAGAGGTGGATGGCCGCGTTGGGGAAAGCCAGCGCGCCGTCGCGGGTCAACAGGCCGCCTACGTGATCCTGGTGCTGGTGCGAGATGAAGACATCGGTGACCTGGGACGGCTCGACGCCGGCGGCGCGCAAAGAAGCGGGCAAGCGCCCGGCGCGCGCGAACGAGGCGTCCGCCGCGCCGGTGTCGAACAGCAGGGTGCGAGCGCCGCTGCGGACCAGCAGGGGCTGGATGCTGAGGTGCAGTATCTCGGTCGGCGCAGCCGCGGCCGCAAGCAGCGCCTTGACCTGATCGACGGGCTGGCCGATGGCGAAGGTCTTGCCGTCGTTGGCGACCTCGATGTCGCCGTCCTTCAGCGCCGCCGCGTCGAGCGCGCCGATGCGGAAACGCAGCACGTCGGGGTTGGCCGGCTGCTGCGACACCGAAGTCGCGGCCGGCGTCTGCGCCGGAGTCGGAGTGGGCGTGTCGGCCGCGGCCGGCTTGGGTTCCGAACAGCCGGCCAGGATCATGCTGGTCAGGGCCAGGCCGGCCAGCAAGCGGACGGCCAGGACGGAGCGGTAGCTGCAAGTCATGATGAGGCTCTCGATAGGGCGGTGGAATACGGACGGGCGACAGCGCGGCCCGGCGGATACTTGAGCGGTGAGGTCGTCAGATAGGCGATGCTCATTATCGCGAGACTCATCATCGGCCAGAAGCGCGAGTCGATGGGCTTGAGGGATGAAACAGTGTGAGCCGCACGGCCGGCTCGCGCGGAAGAATTCGGGCCGCGGCGGTCGCTTCGAGCCGGCCGGCCACGCGCGTTTCGCGACTCACGCAATCTCTCCTGTGCACGACGCGCATCAAGCACGCCCGGAGACCTCCATCACTGTTGACCGAAGGTCGCCGGCCGCGTTGCGAATTCTTCCCACGCCGTCCCGGTTTCGACCCGGTTTCGTCCTGTCGCGGCGAGGACGATGCGACTAGAACCGGGGGCGGCGAACAGCGCGGCCTGCGGCGGACATGCCGGCAGGCCCGCACTGCGCCGCTTCCGTCGATGCAAGCGGCGCCGGGCCGTCGGAGTCCGGCAGGCCGGCGCCGCGCAGCGACGCACATCCATGCATCTGCTTATGGAGTAGCGTCATGAAGGAATCGTCCCAACTGCGGCGTACCGCGCTCGCGCTCGCGCTGTTGTCGCTGAGCGGGTCGGCGCTGGCCGCCACCTGTCCGGCCTATAACCCGTCCAACAAAGCCAACAAGCTGTATCTGGTGTACCCGACCGCGCCGCTGGCGTTTCCGTCGTTCGGTTTCTCCGCGGCTTCGGCCACCAACCCGGCGGCGCCGTTCACCGCGGTCGACCTGCCGAGCTACACCGGCACCACGGTCGCGCTGCGCGATGCGGTCAGCCATGTGGTCGAGCTCGATTACTGCGAGTTCAACGTGCAGGTGATTCCGAGCTCGACGCTGCCGCCGGCGACGTTCGCCCGGCGCAACGTCGTCGCGGTGACGACCAAGGCCAACATGACCGACGGTCTGTTCGGTCTCGCCCAGGCCGTCGACACCAACGACCCGACCGCGATCGACTATTCCTACGTCTGGGGCGGCACTTATCAAGGCTGGACCGGCGGCCCCGGCGGCGCCTTGAACGGCGCCAATTCCACGCTCGACCGCTGGGCCAACTCGATCGGCGGCACCGCCGCGCACGAGGCCGGGCATAACTACGGCCTGGCCCACAACACCATCGTCGGCCCGGGCGAGGACACCTACAAGCATCATGTGATGCCGGCCGGCGGCAGCCTGACCGCCGAGGACCGCGCCGGTTATCGCCGGCATTTCAGCGACCACGAGTTCTCGGTGCTGGCGGCCAACGTCGGCCTGTCGCTGCAGACGATGTGGAACTGGGACCTGGTCAATCCGAACGCGGCGCCGGCGCACAGCCTGGATCTGCGCGTGCTGTATCCCTCGGCCACGCCGCCGGTGATCGACTGGGCCTACGCGGGCTGCAACAGCCCGTGGATCAACCCGACCGTGATCGGCCCGATCGGGCCCTCGGAGGTATTCCAGGGCGGCACCTATTACCCCTACACGGTCAAGTGGAGCACGCCGAACCCGGGCTGGGGCACCGGCGGCTGCGTCGGCCTGCCGGGACCGCCGGGGCAGGCGCCGGGCGGGGTCAAGTTCCACATCGGGGCATCGTTCGCCGGGGTGAACTTCGGCCTCTCCACGCTCAATCCGATCGTGATCAAGGACATCGCCCTGCGCGATGTGGCGAGCAACCCGATGGCCTTGAACCCGCGCCTGCATGCCTTCGATGCCGGCACGCTCGACAGCGTCGGCAACCTCAACCTCGGGGTGTTCAATCTCGCCGCCGCTCCGCTGGTGGTGCGCGACCTGCAGATGATGGAACTGCCGCGCGTGCTGGCGCTGGACCAGATGGTCGTCAACGGTCGCATCGCCGACTTCCTCGGCGTGCCGTTCCAGCCATGGCCGAACACCACCCGCACCCTGCTGCGCGAAGCCAGTCTGTCGCAGGGCAAGGGCCTGAGCGTGCCGATCGCCAAGGTCGACCAGCCCCGCCACGTCTATGAGGTCATCACCGCCGACGATTGCAAGAAGAGCCAGGCCGACCGCTTCACCGCCGGTCCCGACACGGCCGACTGCCGTCCGGGCACCAACATCGACTTGTTCCCGTCGACCACGGTGTATTTCACCGCCAACAGCGTCGACCCCAGCGCGACCTACTGGGACCCGGAGAAGCGCGCTTATGTCCGAGGCGCGTTGAGCACGCGGACCTACTACCAGCTCAGCGGTCGCCGCCTGGACAAGGACCGCAACGGCATCGACGACTACGTCGACGCGCGTCGGGGCGAGGCGCAAGGCAAGTGAGGGCATGACCGGTTGAAGCCGCCGGGCGCGTCGGACCGCCCGGCGGCCTGCGGGCCCGGCGCAAGGCCGGGCCCGCGTTTTGTCCGGCGTGTCCACCGCGCGGCCGGTGCCCAACAGGCGGGCTCCGGCCGCTCGGCCGGGTCGGGGCAGGGGCGGTCCATGAACGAATCCGGCCGATTTTTCCCAATCGGCCGATCCGGACCGATTTGGGGTGGCCTTGGCCTATCGAAACCCGGATAATGCACAAAAGCCGGCCGGGGACATCCCCGCCGGCTTTTTTCCGTTCATGGCCCTGTGGCGCGGCATCGGCTGCGACTGGGCCGGGACGGTCGCCTCGCGGCCAATGCCGCTTTCACAGCAAGCGCAGGAGTTACAAGGTCATGGGTCAGTCAGTCGTCGTTCTCGGTGCCCAATGGGGCGATGAAGGCAAGGGCAAAATCGTCGACCTGCTGACCGAGCAGATCGGCGCCGTCGTGCGATTCCAGGGCGGCCACAACGCCGGCCACACCCTCGTCATCGGCGGCAAGAAGACCGTCCTCCATCTGATCCCGTCGGGCATCCTGCGCGACGACGCGCTCTGCCTGATCGGCAACGGCGTGGTGCTGAGCCCGGCCGCGCTGCGCAAGGAGATCGGCGAGCTCGAGGAAACCGGCGTGGAGGTACGTTCGCGTCTCAAGATCAGTCCGGCCACGCCGCTGATCATGCCGTACCACATCGCCCTGGATCAGGCCCGCGAGAAGGCCGCCGGCGGCAAGGCCATCGGCACCACCGGCCGCGGCATCGGCCCGGCCTACGAAGACAAGGTGGCGCGCCGCGGCATCCGCGTGGCCGACCTGCATTACCCGACCCAGCTCGCCGAGCAGCTGCGCACCGCGCTGGACTATCACAACTTCGTCCTGACCAAGTACCTGGGCGTCGACGCGGTCGATTACCAGAAGACCCTGGACGAGGCGCTGGCCTTCGGCGAGTACGTCGAGCCGATGAAGTCCGACGTCGCCGGCATCCTTCACGACCTGCGCAAGCAGGGCAAACGCGTCCTGTTCGAAGGCGCGCAGGGCTCGCTGCTCGACATCGACCACGGCACCTATCCCTACGTCACCTCGTCCAACACCACCGTCGGCGGCGCGCTTGCCGGCACCGGCGTCGGCGCGGACTCGATCGACTACGTGCTCGGCATCGCCAAGGCGTACGCGACCCGCGTCGGCGGCGGCCCGTTCCCGACCGAGCTCGACGACGAAGTCGGCCAGGGCATCCGCGACCGCGGCCAGGAATACGGCGCCACCACCGGCCGTCCGCGCCGCTGCGGCTGGATCGATATCGTCGCGCTGAAGCGTGCGGTGGCGATCAACGGCATCACCGGCCTGTGCATCACCAAGCTCGACGTGCTCGACGGCATGAAGACCTTGAAGATCTGCATCGCCTACGAATACCGCGGCAAGCGCACCGAGTACGCGCCGCTCGACGCCGCCGGCTGGGACGAGTGCACGCCGGTCTACCTGGAGTTCCCGGGTTGGGAAGAGAACACCCACGGCATCACCGAATGGGACAAGCTGCCGGCCGCGGCCCGCGCTTACCTGCGCGCGCTGGAAGAGTTGGCCGGTTGCCAGTTGGCGATCGTCTCGACCGGCCCGGACCGCGCCCACACCATGGTGTTGCGCGATCCCTGGGCCTGATTCCCGGGCGTACACCCTCGCCGATCCGCCCGCCATGGGATGAACGACGAAGCCCCGCGAAAGCGGGGCTTTTTCGTGGACGGCCCGCCGGTGCGAGCCTGGCTCGGTCTCGTTCGATTGGTGCCTGATGCGACGCGCAGCGTCGATGAAAATGCCTCACTGCGGAACGATGGGATTGGCTAAGTTAAGCCATCTCCCATGCAGAGGCCGCAGGCCATGTCCACGCACCCGCCGCAAGCACCATCGACTCTCACGCCCGAATCGCAGCGCCCCAAGCGGGTGCTGATCGTCTACGCCCATCCCGAGCCGGCCTCGTTGAGCGGATCGCTCAAGGACACGATGCGAGAGCATCTGCTCGCGAACGGGCACGAGGTACAGGTCACCGACCTGTATGCGCAAGGCTGGAAGGCGAGCGTCGACGCCGAGGATTTTCCCGGACACGACCCGCGCGAACGCCTCGCCGTGGTGCACAGTTCCAAGCGCGCGTTCGCGTCGAATGCGCTGACCGAGGACGTGCTGCGCGAGCAGGAGAAACTGCGCTGGGCCGATGCGCTGATCCTGCAGTTTCCGCTGTGGTGGTTCACGATGCCGGCCATCCTCAAGGGCTGGATCGACCGCGTCTATGCCTATGGTTTCGCCTACGGCGTCGGCGAGCATTCCGACACGCGCTGGGGCGACCGTTACGGCGAAGGCCAGTTCGCCGGCAAGCGCGCGATGCTGTCGGTCACCGCCGGGGGTTGGGCCGACCACTACGGCCCGCGCGGCATCAACGGCGACATCGACGACCTGCTGTTTCCGATCAACCACGGCGTGCTGTATTACCCGGGCTTCGACGTGCTGCCGCCGTTCGTGGTCTACCGTAGCGACAGCCTAGACGCCGAACGATTCGCCGTCGCCCAGGCGCAGCTGCGCGAGCGCATGGATGGCTTGTGGACGCAGGCGCCGATTCCGTATCGCAAGCAGAACGCCGGCGACTACGAGGTGCCCGCGATGACCTTGAAACCCGGGCTGGAACCGGTGGGTACACGCGGCTTCGCGCTGCACCTCGATCGGCGCCGCGCCGCGGGGTGAGCCGCGGGACGCATCCGTGCAGGTCGGGCCTTGCGCCGAGCCACGGACGTTTCGGCCGCATCGGCCGCGACGGCCCGCCGGGTTTTGTCATGCCGGCGGCATAGCGGAATGCCAGGATGGTCGTGCGCGTGCGGCCGGCCGGGTTTTGTGACCGAGGTCCGCCTCGGCTGCGGGCTCCGGCGGTTCTTGCTAGGCTGGGCCCGCCACGGTACGACACCGTATGTCGCTAGACGCTACGGTAGGGGATACGTTCCGCGCGCGTCGTTCGACGTCCCGCCACGCCGCGGGCCTTGGGGTAAGCAGTGCTCAGGAGGAGTGCAAGATGGCAGTAGTCGATATTCACGAGGTGTTCGCCGACCCGGCCGTGGCCGAACTGGCCGAGGCGGTCGCCGCTGGCGACAGCGCCGACATCCGGCGCTTGGCCGCGGGCGTGGACCTGCGCTCGCACGGCGACAAGAACGTGACCCTGCTCGAGTGGGCGGTGCTCAACCAAAGCCTCGACGGCCTGAAGGCCTTGCTCGAAGCCGGCGCCGATCCGGCCGAACCCGGCATCGACGGCGGCACCGTCGTGCACATGGCCGCGATGGCCAACGATCCGGCCTATCTGGAAGTGCTGCTCGCGCACGGCGCGGCGCCGAACACGCCGCATGGCGAAAACGGCTCGGCCCCGCTCAGCGCGGCCTTGATGGGCGAGCGCTCGGCGCAGTTCCATCGTCTGCTCGAAGCCGGCGCCAACCCGAACCACGCCGACCGCCTAGGCAATACCGCCCTGCACGTCGCCGGCAAGATCAACCAGCCCAATCGCGCGCTGGAACTGCTCCAGGCCGGCGCCGACGCGGACGCGCGCAATCGCCAGAACGTGACCTTCCAGCGCTATCTGTTCATGACCCCGCCGGGCTTGTTGAACGCGCAGACCCGCCAGGATCGCGAAGCGCTGGTGGCTTGGTTGCGCGAGCATGGCGTCGCGGTCGAAAGCGGCGGCTGAGCGCTGCCGCAGTGCGAGCGCGCCGGCCGGGGAGTGATCGCCGCTGCGCCGCAATCGGAACTTAGGGATTTCAAGGATTCCAGGGATTTCAGGGAGATCGAATCATGAGCGAGCAGTCCACGCGTCCCGCCAGCGGCGGTGAACCGTCGTTTGCCGAGCAAGTCCGAGGCCAGGCCGCCAAGCCGATCGACAAGACCTTGGCGCGGTTGATGGCCGACCTGTACGACGAAGGCCCCGGCACCGACGGCTTCAGGCCGTTGAACGCCGAACAACTGCGCGACGCCGGCATCGACCCGTCGACGCTGAAGAACGACGACAGCGGCTTCCTGGCGCGCATCTACGGCGACGACAAGGGCCATTACGTCATCGCCTATTCCGGCACCGACGAGGGCAAGGACTGGCTGACCAACCTGCGCCAGGGCGTGGGTCTCGAAGACGCTCAATACAACCAGGCCATCGCGCTGGCGCGCGAAGCGCGCGTCGCGTTCGGCGACCAGGTCGTCATCACCGGCCATTCGCTCGGCGGCGGTCTCGCCGGCGCGGCGTCGATCAGCAGCGGCATCCCGGCGGTGACTTTCAACTCCTCCGGCGTGCACGACAAGACCCTCGAACGCATCGGCATCGATGCCGACCGCGCCAAGGACGAGGTCGCCAGCACTGGCCAGGTCCGCCGCTATGCGGTCAAGAACGAAATCCTGACCGACCTGCAGGAGCACAGCATTCCCTTGAAGTGGGCGATGCCGGACGCGGTCGGCCACAAGATCGAACTGCCCGATCCCGATCCGCAATCGTTCTGGCGGCGGATGATCCCGGGCAACGGCATCAAGCACGGCATCGACGTGCATTACATCGATGCGGTGATCAAGGCGCAGGAGATGGCCTCGCCGAGCCTGTATCCGCAGGGCACCGCCGCGGTTACGCCGCTGCATTCGGGGCGCGACGCCCAGCCGGCCACCTCGCCGGCGCATCCGGAGCATCCGAACCACGCCTTGTACGGCCAGGCCTTGCGTGGGCTGCAGGGCCTCGACAGCCGCGCTCTGGATTTCCAGGGCGAGCAGGGTTATCGCAACGCCGCGACCCATGCCGCATCGGATGCGCGCGCGCACGGCATGGACCGGATCGATCACGTGGTGGCGAGCAACAACGGCGCCGGCTTCTTCGTGGTCCAGGGCGGGCTCGACGACCCGAGCAACCGCCGCGTATTCCTCGACCAGTCGCGCGCCTTGTCGCAGCCGGCCGAACAGCCGGTCGTGGCCCAGGTCGCGCAGACCGAAGCGCCCGTGCAAACCGAGGCGCGCCGCGCCGTGATGAGCTGAGCTCAGTCCTGATCGGTTTTCGGCGAACGGCGGCTTCGGGCCGCCGTTCGTCTGTGTGCGGTAGGTGTTTCTTGGGGTCTTCGGGTACCGGCCAGTTCGGGACCGTGGCTCTTGCGGCGCCTGTGGCCGCAGGTTCCGTGTAGGAGCGGCGTAAGCCGCGACCAAGGGACGGGTAGAGATAACGAGCCGTCATCATTCGCCGAAGCGGCGTGCTCTCGCCAGGGTAGAGGAGCGGCGCAAGCCGCGACCACGCAATCCCGATCGTCCGCGCCGGCAGCCGCAGATTCGCGGTCGCGGCTCGCGCCGCTCCTCTACCCCGGCGAAAGCGTGCGGCTTCGACGGAGGGCGTTGGCCTCGTGGTTTCGGCGCGTCCCTTGGTCGCGGCTCACGCCGCTCCTACAGGGGATGACGACGTCGCAATCCGATCTGTTTTGGTTTTGATTTTGGCTGTGGCCGTGCGCCGCTTCGCACTAGCGAAGGCCATCGAAGACCCGGAGGGCGGCGCGCAGGGATGCGCGCCGTTTTTCATCGGGACAGGGAGGTCCCGTATGAAAAATCCCCGCGGATGCGTCGAACGCGCGGGCCTGTGACCCAAAGAGAAGCATTTTTCTTTGGTTACCTTTCTTTTGTTGCTTTAGACAAAAGAAAGTAACCCGCCGCTTTAGTGGCGGAAGCTTTGGTTTGATCTTGATCTTGATCTTGATCCGGATCTTTTTTGCAGCGTGCGCCGCAAGACCGCCACATCGATGTCGCGGCTCGCGCCGCTCCTACCCTGACGGGCTGCGGGTGGCATCGGCGCGAGATCGAGAGGTGCGGTCGCGACTTACCTCGCTCCTACAGGAGAGGGCGCGCGGCGCGACCGAAACGGCGCAAGCCGTCAATCGATCCGATACACCCGCGCCTTCGGCATGTCCTCGTCGACCTGCAGGAACCACCGGCCGGCGACGCCGGGGACGACCAGGATCTCGGGCGCGATCAGCGGCTTGCGCAGCTTCATGCTGCCCTTGAGCACTTTCCATTGCTGGCCGTTGTCGAGTTCGAACACGGTGCCGGGTTCCCAGCCCGCCACGTCGCCCTTGAGGCGGCTCTTGATCGGCTGGTCGTCCAGGCCGATGTACTGCACGGCGCTGCGCTTGCCGACCTCCGATGCCGCCGAGGCCGTGGGCGAGGCGGAGGCCGCAGCGACGGTCGGGGCGGGGTCCCGCTCGGCGGCTTCGCGCAGCATCCGGTTGAGCAGTTGCAACTGCGCGGGCGACAGGCCGACCTCACTGAGCTGCTGCGCGCTGAGGCGTTGCTCGATGTCGATATAGCCCGACTGCGCGAGGGCGCTTAACGGGGCGAGCAGCAGGGCCATGGTCAGGCACAGGCCGCGGATCAAGGGTCTCGCCATCGTTCTGGTCTCGGTCGTTGCGGGCCGTCGATCGGCCGCTTCAATGCCCGGACCGCGTTCGCGGAACCGGATCTGCGGCAGTGTGTGGCAGTCGTGTTGCAGAATTAAGACGATACGCGTCAGGCCGCCCGCGACCGCGGACCTAGCCCCGTCGCGCTTACGGCGTCGCGCGCGGCACCCAGCGCTCTGCGTCGATGCGGCAACGACCGCGAGAGCTGAACGCGGCGACGCTGCCGGTGTCCGACAGGTGCGTATCGGCGTGGTCGACGGCGAATTCCACCACCATGAAACGGGGCACGAACGGCCGCAGAGCCGGGCACGGCGCTTGCTGGAACCCGTGCATGGGGCGGTGCGGGGTGCGGGCCATGCCGTTTGCCGTCGGGAATCCCAGCCGGCGGCTCGTCCGCGGCTTCGGTGCAGCCACGCTACTACAGGGGGCAGGCTACTGCAGGGGCACGCTACTGCAGGGGTCGAACGCCGACAACGGCCCTGCAGCGTGTCCCGGCTTCAGTCGGACGCCGGATCGGCGATGCGGGTATCGGTGGCGATCCAGTTCAGTTCCCAGCTCTTGCCGTCGTCGGCGGAGAAGGCCTGCTCGAAGCGGCAGACATCGCGCGTCGCGCACTCGATGACGAAGCGGACCCGGATCGGCCGCCCGTCGAAGCTGTCGTGCCCGAAAAATTCGCCGCGTCCGTTCTTGAACGCGCCGGCGATCGGCGCGGTCAGCGCGCCCGAGCGCAGGTTGGCGTAGTTGATGCTCCACTGCCGCGCCTGCGGCTCGTACAGGCGCAAGGAGAGGCCCTGGATGCGCCCCGAGGGGCCGGCGATGTCGAGTTCGGCGAGATTGGCACGGCCGTCGAACACAGGGCGCACCACGGTCGTGCCTTCGAGCTCGGTCCACTCGTCGCTGCCGCTGAGCGGACGCAGGCGTCTCGATACGTGGCTTTTCCAGGCGCCGATCTCCCAGTCGAAGTCGTGCTGTCCGTCCGGCGCCGCAGCGCCGGCAACCGGGTTCGCCGCCGCGGGCTCGGCGGCGCGAACGCCGCACATGGACAGGACGCCGAAGCTGGCGGCCGACAGGGCGATGCGAAAGAAGGCGGCGGTCATCGTGGGCTCGGCGGCGGGACGGCTCGGATTGCGAGCGATGTCCGCACCATGCGATGGCGCCGGCGGGCCAGCAAGAGCCATTCTGGCGGCCGCCGCGAGGCCACCGCGCGCGCCGTTGCCGACGGGCGGGCCGGACCGGCGCGGGCGCGCCTGTCATACGTTCGGCGCTAAGGTCGGCGCGCCCGCGACCATCCAGGCGCCTCGAGCGCGCCGCGTCCGCTTGGAGGAATCCCGCAGCTTGGCCACTCTGTCCGCCGTACTGTATTTCCTGAGCCAGCATCCGTACTGGTCGTTCCCGCTGATCCTCGGCCTGTGCAACCTTCCGGCGGTGGCCTTGTACAAATGGACCGGCAGCGACCGCTGGCTGTGGTGGTGCTTCGTCGGCTGGCTGGCGGCGTTCGCCAATATCTTCGTCGGCCGCCTGGCCAACACGAGTTTTCTCGAAGCCTACGGCAGCCAGGGCTCCGCGGTGATCGTGGGCAGCGCGCCGGCCCATGCCAGTTTCAACGAGCAGCCGATCTTGAACCACACCGCGGTGTTGAAAACCGCCGACGGCCGCGACCTCGAGATCGGCTTCGACACCCTGACCGCGAGCCTGTATCCGCTCGGCGAGAGCTTCGCCGTGCCTCCGCAAGGCGAGCGCTTCGTCGTGCGTTATGTCCCGGGTTTCGAGCGCAACATCGCGATCGTGGCCGAGCGTTCCGCGTTCGGAAAACGCCAGCGCCTGGCCGAAGCCCGGGCCGCGCTCGACCAGGCCGCCGCGCAATGGGCGCTGAGTCCGCGCAACCCGCAATTCGTCGACGAATACCGCGGGGCCTTGCGGAGCTTTCTGGACCGCCATCGCGGCGATATCGACCCGGCTCTGGCCGAAGCCCTGGAGCGCCGGCGCGCCGCGCTCGACGCCGCGACGCGCTGAGATGCCGCCGTACGTGGCCGATGGCCCAGGCGCCGGCGGCAAAATGGCGCTTCCGGTGCGGACGGGGCGCGCGCGACGCTGGACAGGCCTTCCGTCCACGAGCAGGTTCGCATGCACAGACCGACTTCGACCTCGCGCCGGCGACTCCTCATCGATGCCATCGCCGGCGCCACCGCGCTGGGCCTGGCGCCGAGCGCGACCGCCGGCGGTGCGCCGCCGCCTCCCGCGAATGCCGTGCCCACTAAGAGCGGCATGAGCGACCCCGGCATCGTCATTCCCACCGGCGACATTCACGATTTCGATTTCTTCGTCGGGCGTTGGCGCTTCGCCAACCGGCGGCTGAAACAGCGCTGGGTCGGCAGCGACGAATGGGAGGAGTTTCCGGCCACGCTTCACTGCGAAAGCCGCCTCGGCGGGGTGGTGAACATCGACGACGGGGTATTCCCGACCAAGGGTTGGTCCGGCATGACCGTGCGCGTGTTCAATCTCGCCGAGCGGCGCTGGTACCTGTACTGGATCAACAGCAGCAGCGGCCGTTTGTTCCCGCCGGTGGTCGGCGGTTTCGTCGGCGACGACGGCGAATTCTTCGGCGACGACAGCGATGAGGGGCGTCCGGTCAAGGTCCGCTTCCGCTGGAAGCGCCTGGGCGCGGATGCCGCGCATTGGGAGCAGGCGTTCTCGCAGGACGGCGGCCGCCAGTGGGAAACCAACTGGACGATGGAGCACACGCGCATCAAGGGCTAGTATGCGCGGCATGGCCAAGCATGCCGGTTCGGTGTTCTCCGTCGACGTCACCGGTCTCGAAACGGGACAGGGCCAGCCCGCGTACGCGCGGATCTGCGAGCGCATCCGCAGCGCGATCGTCAGCGGCGCGCTGGCGCCGAATGCGCGCCTGCCGTCGAGCCGCGTGCTCGCCCAAGACCTCGGCGTCGCCCGCAACACCGTCGATTGGGCCTTGGGCCAGTTGGTCGCGGACGGCTATATCGTGCGCCGCCGCGGCGCCGGCAGTTTCGTCGCCGCAAGCCTGCCCGAACGCGATACGCGCCCGCTTGCGCCCAAGCGCACCGCGCCAGCCGCGGCCGTCGAGGGCGAGCGTCGATTGTCGAGCCGGGCGACTGCATTGCGGAGTTATCCCGGCCATTACCAGTCGGCGTCGGCGATAGCGTTCACGCCGTCGTTGCCGCCGATCGACCTGTTCCCGCGCGCGGTGTGGAATCGCCTGCTGCAGCGCGAAGCGAGCCGGGCCGGCACCGCCTACTGGGCGTACGGCGCCAGCAACGGCTTGCCGGCGCTGCGCGAAGCCATCGCCGCGCATGCCTCGGCGATGCGCGCGACGCGTTGTTCGCCCGAACAGGTGATCGTGGTCACCAGCACCCAGCAGGCGGTGGAACTCGCGGGAAAAGTGCTGGCCGATCCGGGCGACCGCGCCTGGGTGGAGACGCCGGGCTACCAGCCCGTGCAGCACTGCCTGCGTGCGGCCGGCCTGCAGGTGGTGCCGGTGCCGGTCGACGCGCAGGGCCTCGACGTCGCCGAGGGCCGCCGGTTGGCGCCGGATGCGCGCCTGGCCTATGTCACGCCGGCGCATCAATATCCGATGGGGTGCGAGATGTCGATGGAGCGGCGCCAGGCCTTGCTCGATTGGACCCGGCAACACGACGCTTACGTCGTCGAGGACGATTACGACGGCGACTATCGCTATGAAGGGCGGCCGATCGCCTCGCTGCAGGGCATGGACGAGGGCGAGCGCGTCATCTACGTCGGCAGCTTCAACAAGATCCTGTTTCCGGCGCTGCGCATCGCCTACGCCATCGTGCCCGAACCCTTGGTGGCGCCCTTCGTCGACGCCAAGCACGTCGCCGACGGCCACACCGCCTTGTTGCTTCAGGGGGTGTTGGCGGCGTTCATCCACGAAGGCCATCTGGCCCGCCACCTGCGCAAGACCCGCGCGATCTACGACGAGCGCCGCCTGGATTTCCTCGAACAGGCCCGTGCATTGGCCGGGGTGCTCGATTTCGGCCCGGCCACCGCCGGCATGCACGTCGCCGCCGTGTTCAAGCCGGGCTTGGCGATCGACGATCGCGCGGTCGCCGCCGAATGCGCGCGGGCCGGCGTGGTCGTGCACCCCCTGTCGAAGTACGGTGCGAGCGAACGCGGCGGCCTGGTGTTCGGGTTCGCCGGCGCCTCGCGCGCGGCGACCCGTTCCGGCCTGGAGATCGTACGCAAAGCCATTGACGGTTTTGCCGCCGGTGATGCCGGCTTGCGCACTTGATCGCCGTGCCGGCCGACCGCAACCGGCACGCGCGATGGCCTGGTGGAGAGTCCCTTCCGGCAGGCCTGCGATGGGGGATCGCACCGCCTCGTTCGTGACCATCGCCGATCACGAATGCGAACCCGAACCGGTCACGATTGGCACCTGCATGCATCCGATTCGTGGCTCGTGCGCTTGATCGTGCGCGCCGGCTTCGCTGAAGTCGAGCCTCCCCAATGGAGTGGAGCGTATCGATGAAGAAGTTGGCCGCAGGTTTCCTGCATATGCTGGCCTTGTGCCTGTTGTTGGCGGTGTCGCAATCGGCAGTGGCCCAGTCCGCGTATAAGCAGATCCCTGAGGGTACGACCCTGTGGATCGGGGAGTCGATCTATTCCAACAACCTGAAGTACCGGCTGACCATGCAGCGCGACGGCAATCTGGTGTTCTACCGCGTCGCCGATTCGCGCCCGTTGTGGAACAGCCAGACCTCCGGCAGCGGCGGCTACAAGACCGTCTTCGAGCCCTTCGCCGTATTCAATGTCCTGCGCATCTCCGACGACGCGGTCCTGTGGACCAGCCGCGGCGGCTATATCGGCGCACCGTATCCGGGCATGGCCTGGTACATCACCGATCAGGGCGACTTCATGGCGCTATACCACCGCGGCATGATCATCAGCTGGCTGGCGAACGACCCCGATAATTGATCGGCGCCTGCTCGCGCGCCCCGCGAGCCCCGCGAGCCCCGCGAGCCCCGCGAGCGATCGCGGGGCTTTCTTTTTTTTGCGCAGGCCCAACCTGTAATGCTCCGCACTGTGAAGCCGCGCGCCGCCTGCGATCGGGCCTATGACTAGAATCGGAATCCCCCATCGCTTTCGCGCGCGACACGACGAACGAAGCGCGTGTGAGCCCGCACAGGACGATCCGATGAAGACACGGCGACACTCACTGCCCAGCGCTCTGGCGGTCCTGGCCGTCACGGCGACGCTCGCCGCGAACGCTCAGCAGGCGCCGGCAACCTTTCATGCCTACGACAATACTCACTACCAGGACGTCGATCTGGTCGGTGAAGCCGGGCTCGTCAAGGCGAACATCCTGTACCAGCGGCCGGAGTGGATCGCTTGCACATCCGCCGACTTGTTGCCGCCGAAGGCCGAGTTCCAGGCGGCGGTGCAGGCCGCCGCGGTGCATCGCGGGCCGATCGTGCTGGACTTCGAGAACATCTGGATCAAGAACGTCGATGCCGCGCGAGCGCATAAGCGCTACCGGCTGTGGCGCCAGTTGTTCCTCTGGGCCAGGGAAGCCGCGCCCGGCCACATGATCGGCGCCTACGACCTGCTTGGGCCCAACACCGATCAATACCTCGAGTGCGCGCGCGATCTGTCGCAATACCAGGATGGCTTCTTCCCGCATCTGTACACCGCTTCCGACCTGAGTCAGTCCACCTGGGAGCGCCGCCTCGACAACCGCGTGCTGTCCGCGCGCAACGTCAATCCGGCCAAGCCGCTGATTCCCTATATCCGGCCGCAGGAAGAGGCGACCTGCGGCGGCGATCCCGAGCCTGCGTATCTGGCGCCGGAGAGGTGGCGCCGGCAACTGGATCAACTGGGTGCGAAGGCTTCGGGTTTCATCATCTGGAGCCCGGTGATGTGTTCGCACGAGGTCGGCGACAACCGCGGTTGGATCGTCCAGACCGTCGACTTCATGCGCAGCTTGCCGCCCGTATCCGCGGCGCTTGCGCCGACATCCGTCTCGCTCGCATCGCCGCCGCTGCCCGCTTGCGCGCCGACGCCCGGCGTCAGCGTCCCGGTATCGGCGCCGGCGGGGCCTTCGCCAGTACCGGCGACGGCCCAATTCGCCGCGCAATGCGAAGCCTTGCCGGCCTTCTGATCGCAGCGGCTTTGCCGATTAAACAAAGCCCCGCGTGAGCGGGGCTTTCGTGCGCAGGCGCGTTCGAGTCCGGGCTCGTGCCGGGCCCGTCATTCGATGGTCATGTCGATCCGGGCGCGGTCGGTGTTGGCGATGCTGCCGTCGGCGCCGTCGGAAACGAAGAACAGGTCCATCGTCAACCGATGCGGGTCGGAATCGAGGATGCGGCCCAGGGTCATGCCGAACTGGAACGGGTCCTTGTACTCGCCCAGTCGCTCGGCGCTGTTGCCGGGCAGAGTGCCCTCGGCGCGCGCGGTGGCGTCGGTCTGCTTCATCAAGGCCTGCATCTGCGCTTCGGTGAAGGTCACCTTGGCGTCCTTGCCGACCTGCACCGGGCCGTTGCCCTTGATGTCGCCGGTCAGCATGTAGTTCCAGGTCTTGGCGTCGGCGTCGGTAGGCACCCTGAGGTTGTATTCGTAGGTGCGCTCGGAGGTGATTTCGTTGCCCTGGGCGTCGTAATGGCAGACCACCTGCAACGGCGGGGTGCCGTTGCCGCCCATCGGCGGGGTGATGGTGTAGCTGTAGGAGCCGTCGGGATAGCTGGTCTTGACGTAGCCGTAGGTGGTTTGCGGGCCGCCGAACGAGGCGTAGGCGCGCGCCATGGTGTCGCCCTGCTCGAAGGCGACTTCGCCGTTCAAGCGCAACTGGTCGGAGAAGTTGTAGCGCTCGAGCGTGGCGACGTTGCTGACGCCGTCGGTCTGGGCGGCGATTTCGCCCGTGCCGGTGAAATGCGCATAGGCGGCCTGGCCGTCGGGCTTGGACAGGTCGAATTCGGCCGTGCGCAGCACCGAATGGCCCTTGTTGGCCTGGATGCCGGGGCCGAGGTCGAAGCTGAGCGGGCCGACGTTGATCGAGGGCAATACGCTGCTCTTCTGTTCGATCGCCTGCAGCGCGCCGATGTCGACGCGCACCCCGGTTTCGCTGGTGCGGGTGACGCTGTAGGCCGAACCGGTGGCGACCTTGTTCTCGCCGTCGACGGTCACGCCCAGACGCGGGCCTTTCGGGAAGGCGTCGTCGAACAGTTTCTGGAACGCGCCCGAGAACTGAGTCTGGGTGAAGTTCTGCGAATCCAGGGTCACCGTAGCGCCGACCGGGATCGTGGTCGGGTTGAAAGGATTGATCGTCGCGGCGGTCTGGGGGTTCTGGTTCTCGCCCGGCAGCACGACCTTGTAACGCAGGCGATGGCCAGCGCCCGCGCTGCCCTCTACGTCGGCATTCTTGTTGCCGCCGCCGGCTGCGCCGGACACCGAAAACACCGCGGTGACCTCGAATTCGGTCTTGCCGTCCTTGTTCTGCTGCTTGACCTCGATCTCCGAGTCCTGGCGCATCTCGATGCCACCGGGGCCGGGCACGGTGCTGCCCTGGGTCAGCTTGACGCTGCCGTTGCCGGGGCTCCAGGAAATGCCGCCGCGCTGGCTGCCGTCGCTGGCCTCCACGCCGTATTCGCTGGACGCGGTCGGGTGGGTCGGATCGAAATCGGTGACGATGGTTTCCTCGGTGACGCTCATCGTCGCCGCGGGGATCTTGAGCTCGTCGCCGTGGAAGATCGGGTCGCTCTTGCCGGTCATGCTGGCCTCCATCCGTCGTTCCTTGTCCTGGAACAGCTCCGGATTGGCCTGGCGCAGCGCCTGGGGGGTGATGCCGTAGAGCGCGGCGATCTCGACCACGCTCTGGTCGTTGACGACGGTATGGGTCTGGGGGTGGTTCTGCGGTTGGGGCAGGGTGGGAGAGGGGCCCTGGGTGGCGTAGACACCGGTCATGAATGGCTTGGACGCAACTGTGAGGATGGTCGCGACTTTACCGTCGCGCCGGCCCGGGGGCGACTAGGGACGACCCCAGTTTGGGACGAAATTTGTGCAGGAGTGGACCAATTCGCGGTTTGAGGGGATGGATGGCCGGTTAAGGTCCGCCCATGCTGCTTCTGCAGGGGTGTGGTTGCGTTGTCTGGCGCAAGTTTCTTACCACTGTAGGAGCGACGCGAGTCGCGACCGCGGGACGCGCAGAGGCAACGAAGCCGATGCCATTCGTCGAGGCGGCGTGCTCAGGCAGGATAGGAGCGGCGCAAGCCGCGACATCGTCGCAACGGTCTTGCGGCGTCGCTATCCAGCAAGGTCAAGATCAAGATCTAACCCAAAGCTTCCGCCACTAAAGCGGCGGGTTACTTTCTTTTGTCATAAGCAACAAAAGAAAGGTAACCAAAGAAGTTGCTTTTCTTTGAATCAAGGGCCCGCGCGTTCGATGCATACGCGGTGATTTTTCATACGGGACATCCTTGTCCCGATGAAAAACGGCCCGCATCCCTGCGGGCCGCCCTCCGGGTCCACTATGGCCTTCGCTAATGCGAACCGGCGCACAGCAACAGCAACAGCAACAGCAGAAGCAGAAAGCAGCAAGATCAACATCACGTCCTGTCCGGGACCCAACCTGTCGAGACCACCATGCTGATTCACGGAGCCTGCCACTGCGGCAATATCGCTTTCGATCTCGACTGGCAGCCGGAGCCAAGCGAGATTCCGGCGCGCGCCTGTACTTGCACGTTCTGCAGCAAGCACGGGGGCGTGTGGACTTCGTGTCCGACAGGTGCGCTGCGGGTGCGGATCGCCGAGCCCGCACGGGTTTCGCGCTACGACTTCGGTACGCAAACCGCGGATTTCCATGTCTGCACGCGATGCGGGGTGGTGCCGGTGGTGACCAGCCGCATCGACGGGAGGCTGTATGCGGTAGTCAACGTCAACACTTTCGAGGAAGTCGGCGGGGCCTTGCTGCGGCGGTCGCCGTCGACGCTCGACGACGAAACCGAAGCGGTGCGCCTGGCGCGGCGGCAGCGCAACTGGATCGCCGAGGTCGAGTTCGTCGAGGGCGGCGATTGAGCCTGCGCTCGGGGGCCGGCTTCGGCGTTCGTGTCGCGGGCTTACCGAGAGTTGACGCGCTTGCAGTCGGCCGTCATCGCCTGGTCCTCGGCGCTGACGCACAGCTTGAATCCCGGTTCGAGCCCGATCACTTCCTTGTCGGTGCCGGCGGCCATCGCGAAGCGTTCGAAAGCGCGGCTGGCGCAGGGCTCGGCGTTCGTGCCCGGCGGCCGCCCCATGCCCGCCACCGCGACGCAATCGTCGTGGAACAGGACGTAGTGGCATTGCCCGCTCCGGCTGGCCAGGCACTCGAACCTGGCGATGCGGTCGGTGATGCGCACCTCGCTGTCGATGATGTCGACGCCGTCGGCGCTGGCGCGGTGGACGATGGTGGTCGCACCCATATCGCAGCCGAGCAAGGCGAACAGGTAGTACAGTAAAGCGGTGAGGTTGCGCATAGGTCACCTGAATAGTGGGTTGCCGCGTTACATCGTGCGGAACAAGGCCATGAAGGGCTGGCTGACGGTCAGGGTTTCCGGGCGGTTGCGCAGGCGCACGCTGCCCTTACCGCTGTCGTCGCGGACGATCGATGCGATCGCCTTGAGATTGACGATGGTCGAACGGTGGATCTGCTTGAACATGCTCGCGTCGAGCACGTCGAGAAGCTCGCGAATAGGTTTGCGCAGCAGGGCTTCGCCCTCGGCGGTCACGACCGTGGTGTATTTGTTGTCGGCGCGGAAGTAGGCGATGTCGTCGACCAGGATCAGACGGGTTTCGCGGCCGGTGCTCGCGGTGATCCAGGTCAGCGGCGGCGCGCCGCGCCTGGGCGCGTTGCTCGCCAACTGCCGGGCGAGCTCGGACAGTGCATCGGCGCCGGTCCGGGTGGCGGCGCTGCGTTGCTGCAGCCGCTGCACGGTGACGGCGAGACGTTCGGGCGTGACCGGCTTGAGCAGGTAGTCGATCGCGCCCTGTTCGAAGGCATCGATCGCGTACTGGTCGTAGGCGGTGACGAACACGATCTGGGTTCGCGGGCTGACCTCGGCGGCGGCGGTGGCGACATCGATGCCGGTCAGACCGGGCATGCGGATGTCGAGGAAGGCGATGTCGGGTCGATGCTCGGCCAGGGCTTCGAGCGCCTCGGCGCCGTCTTCGCATTCGGCGACGATCCGCAACTGCGGCCAGGCCTCGCGCAGGGAGTCGATCATCGCCTGGCGCAGCAGGGCTTCGTCTTCGGCGACCAGGGCGGTGGAAGGGGGGAGCTCAGACATAAGAGGATTCCTCGCGCGCGAGCAGGGGCACGCTGATCGTCGCGGCGACGCCATTGGGGAAGTTGGCGACGACCGCGAGTTGCGCCTCGCCTCCGTACACCAGTTGCAGGCGTTCGCGCACGTTGCGCAGGCCGATGCCGGTACCGGCGTTGGTGGAATTGAAGCCTTCGCCGTCGTCGGCGACGGTGATGGCGACGCGCTGGTCGTTGCGGCGCGCGAGGATCCACACGGTGCCGCCGCCGGGCTTGGGTTCCAGGCCGTGCTTGATGGCGTTCTCGACCAGGGTCTGCAGCATCATCGGCGGCAGCGGAATCGCGCGCAGTTCCTCGGGCACGTCGATTTGCAGCGCCAGCCGCGCGCCCATCCGCAGTTTGAGGATTTCCAGATAGGCGCGGGAGCGGTCGAGTTCGTCGCCGAGGGTGGACTGCGCGTCCTCGGTGCGCGGCAACGAACGGCGCAGGAAATCGATCAGGTGGCCGAGCATGACGTCGGCGCGCGGCGGGTCGTTGCGGGTCAGGTACTGGGCGCTGGCGAGGGTGTTGTAGAGGAAATGCGGCTCGACCTGGGCGTGCAGCAGGCTCAGCTTGGCCACGGCGAGTTCTTTTTCGGTGACCGTGCGGGTGGTGCTGACGCGTTCGGTGCGGCGGCGTTCGGCGATGCGGCGGGTGATCGCGCGCACGATCGCTTCGGCGTTCTCCAGATTGGTGCCGCCGTCGACACGGAACCAGTCGCTCCAGGCTCCGGTCTCGGGTTCGCAGATCAGGGTGATGCTGCCGCTGTCTTCGCCCGGCGTGACCGTGGCCAGGATCTGGTTGCGGGTCCAGCGGCCGTGGTTGCGCACCACGCCATGGCGGTCGGTGCGGCTGCGGCCGTAGAGGTTGGGGCGCTGCACCTTGGCGCTGACCTGCAGGCTGTCGCGCGCGCTTTCGATGTCCTCGACCCGCGGGAGCTCGCGGATCGCGGCATCGAGCAGGTCGAACACCTCGCCCGCCTCGAACGGCACCTCGATCTGGCGGCGGTGGCGGTTGGCGAGGGTGTCGCGGCCGACCTGTCCGGCGATCAGGCGCACCCGGCGCAGGTGCGAGAAGGCGTTGGTGACGACATAGGCCACGACCAGCGCGCCGATGATGAATAGCGGCGCCACATCCTGGTGCTCCAGTCCTGGCGTGGCCGAGGACAACAGCGCGATCAGCAGGAACACGCCGAACCAAGCGACGGCGAGGCGGAGGATGAAAAAGAAGCTCCTGATCACTGCGAGTCCGAAAGGTCCTGGGTTGCGATGCAGCATAGTCGTCCGCCGGCCGGGCGGAAGAGGGGGCGCGACGAAGCCGCGGAAGGCGGCGACGAAACCGGTCGGGAAGGGAACGAAGGGCCGGCGTGCCGATCGATGCCGGGTCGTCCACGGTCTGCGAGGCGATGAGCCCTCTCCGCCTGCGGGAAGAAGAAAGGAGGGCGGCGTCGCCCGCCTTGTCCTCATCCGGCCTACGATCACCTCCCGCCGGCGGGACTGCTCGCGAGGATCGGGGCAGGGCACCGCGCGACAAAGACCACTCGCTCCTTGCTTCTCCGGCGGCCCGATCGACGAACGATGTGCCTCCGCTCCCGCCTCAACGTGCCTTGCGGTGAATCGGCGCTCCGGACGAAAACCTGCTTGGCAAAGCTTCGGCGTTCCGATAGCGTGACGCTCGACAAGGACGGTTGGGGGCCGCCTTCATGTTTTCGATGTCTATCGCATTGATCGCCGCGCTGGCGATGCATCAGGCGCAGCCGTTGCCGACCGCCGCCGAAGCGCCGAGTACGCTGTCCGCACCAATTCCAACGCCAACAACACCAGCACCTGCGGCCGCACCGGCACCTGCGGCGTCGGGGTCCGAGCCTGCTCTCGCATCGGCATCGGCATCGGCATCGGCGCTGCCGTCCGCGACCAGCGGCGGCCCCGATGCGCGCCGCCTCCTGGCCGGCACCGAGCTGCTGCTCGAAACCCTGCAACCGCTGAGCTCGGCCACGCTGAAACGAGGCGACAAGTTCGGGCTGCGGCTGGCGCAGGCGCTGAGCGTCGACGGCGCACTCGTGCTGCCCGCCGGCACGACCGGCGTCGGCGAAGTGGTCCATGCCGAGCGCTCGCGCAGCGGCGGCAAGCCGGGCGAGTTGTTGCTCGCCGCGCGCTACCTCGAAGCCGATGGCCGGCAGATCCCCTTGCGCAGCTTTCGCGTCGGCGCCGCCGGCGTCGACAAGTCGGGCCAGGTGATCGGCTTGTCGATCGCGGTCGGGGTGTTCGCGATGTTCATGCGCGGCGGCGAGATCCAGATCCCTCCCCATACCCAGGCCCAGGCGCGCATCGCACAGGACGTCGACCTGCCGTCTTCTGCGGCGCCTGTTCAAGGCCCGGCACCCGTTGCCGCCACCGAACCACCCGTCACCACCCAAACTGGGAAAGCTGTCCAATGAAGTCGATGTCGTCGCGTGTGTTGTTGATTGCTCTGTTGCTGCCGGTGTCGGCCTTCGCCGCCGGCGGTTCCCTGGCCTGGAACGGCAAGACGCCTTCCGACCCGGCCAAGCAGGTCCCGAGTGCCGAGGCGAGCGTTTCGGCCGAGATCAAAAACGAAGCCGATACCGCACCCGCGGTAGAAGCCGGCGCGGCGGCGAGCGCAGTTCCGGCAACCGCGACCGCGGCGGCCAGCGCGAAGCCGGCTGCCGCCGGCAGCGGCCTGATCGCGGCGCCGCCGGCCGGCAAGGGTCAGATCGTATTCTTCCGCCCGCCCAAGTTCGTCGGCGGTGCGGTGGGCTACAAGGTTCGCGAAGGCGCGGTCGAGCTGGGCAAGCTGCGCAGCGGCAAGTACTTCGTGGTCGCGGTCGAACCGGGCGCGCACGAATACACCGTGCACTCGGAAGCCAAGGACATCCTCAACATGGAAGTCGAAGCCGGCGAAACCTATTACGTGAAGGGCACGGTAACGATCGGCATCCTGGCCGGGCGTCCGAACCTGTCGCCATCGACGGTCGCCGAATTCGACGAAGTCGCCGGCAAGCTCAAGTTGGCGAAGTAAGCGCAAGGCGCGGCGAGCGCATCGCGCCGCCGCAGCCCGGCCTCGACACCAGCCGAAACACAAGCCACAACAGCTCTGAAAAAAAGGCCCCGCATTCGCGGGGCCTTTCTTGTCGCATGCAACCAGCCGGGGCTCATGCCTCGACTTCTTCCTTGTAGGCGTCGATCGGGATGCAGGCGCACATGACGTTCTTGTCGCCGTAGACGTTGTCGACGCGCGACACCGGCGGCCAGTACTTCTGCAGGCGCAAGGTCGGCAGCGGGAACGCGGCCAGCTCGCGCGGATAGGCACGGGTCCATTCGCTCGCGGTGACCTGCGAAGCGGTGTGCGGGGCGTGCTTGAGCGGGTTGTCCTCGCGGTCCAGGCGGCCATCCTCGACCGCGCGGATTTCGTCGCGGATCTGGATCATCGCATCGATGAAGCGGTCCAGCTCGTGCTGCGATTCGCTCTCGGTCGGCTCGACCATCAGCGTGCCGGCGACCGGGAAGCTCAGGGTCGGGGCGTGGAAGCCGAAGTCGATCAGGCGCTTGGCGACGTCCTCGGCGCTGATGCCGGTGGCGTCCTTGATCGGGCGCAGATCGAGGATGCATTCGTGCGCGACCAGGCCGTTGCGGCCGGTGTACAGCGTTTCGTAGTGCGGGGCGAGGCGCTTGGCGATGTAGTTGGCGTTGAGCAGCGCGACCTGGGTGGCCTTGCGCAGGCCGGCGGTGCCCATCAGGGTGACGTACATCCACGAGATCGGCAGGATGCTCGCCGAGCCGAAGCTCGCCGCGCTGACCATGCCCACCACGCCTTCGCCGTCGACGGTCTTCGGCAGGAACGGCGCGAGGTGCGACTTGACCGCACAGGGACCGACGCCGGGGCCGCCGCCGCCGTGCGGGATGCAGAAGGTCTTGTGCAGGTTGAGGTGGGAGACGTCCGAGCCCCACTTGCCGGGCTTGGCGACACCGACCAGGGCATTCATGTTGGCGCCGTCGGTGTACACCTGGCCGCCGTGCTTATGGATGATCTCGCAGATCTCGACCACTTCCTCCTCGAACACGCCGTGCGTGGACGGGTAGGTCATCATGATCGCGGCCAGGCGGTCGCTGTACTTCTCGGCGGCGCGGCGGATGTCGTCGACGTCGACGTTGCCGTTGCTGTCGGTCTTGGTCACCACCACGGTCATGCCGCACATCTGCGCCGAGGCCGGGTTGGTGCCGTGGGCGGAGTCGGGGATCAGGCAGATGTCGCGATGGCCTTCGCCGCGCGAGCGGTGATAGGCGCGGATCGCCAGCAGGCCGGCATATTCGCCCTGGGCGCCGGAGTTCGGCTGCAGGCTGACCGCGTCGTAGCCGGTGCACTCGACCAGCATCGCTTCGAGTTCTTCGATCAGCTGGGTGTAGCCGGTGGTCTGGTCGGCCGGGGCGAGCGGGTGGATGTTGCCGAACTCGGGCCAGGTCACCGGGATCATCTCGGCGGTGGCGTTGAGCTTCATCGTGCACGAGCCCAGCGGGATCATGGTGCGATCCATCGCCAGGTCCTTGTCGGCCAGCGAGCGCATGTAGCGCAGCAGTTCGTGTTCGCTGTGGTGGGTGTTGAACACCGGGTGCTGCAGGAACGAGGACGTGCGGGCCAGCGCGACCGGGATCGCATCGACGGCTTCGCGATCGAGCGCGTCGATGTCCAGTTGCACGCCGAACGCGCCGGCGATGGCGACCAGCTCGTCGCGGGTCACGGTTTCGTCGAGGCTGATGCTGAGGCTGCCGGCATCGATCTCGCGCAGGTTGATGTTGGCCGCGCGCGCCTTGGCGTGGATCGCGTTCGCGTCGACGCCGGTGACGTGCAGGGTGTCGAAGAAGCCGCTGCCGACGGCGATGCCGGCCTTGCCGAGCGCGGTGGCGAGGATCGCGGCCTGGCGGTGGACGCGGCGGGCGATGCGGGTCAGTCCGTCGGGGCCGTGGTAGACGGCGTACATGCTCGCCATCACCGCCAGCAGCACCTGCGCGGTGCAGATGTTGCTGGTCGCCTTCTCGCGGCGGATGTGCTGCTCGCGGGTCTGCAGGGTCAGGCGGTAGGCGGGCTTGCCGTCGGTGTCGACCGACACGCCGATCAGGCGGCCCGGCATCGAGCGCTTGTAGGCGTCGCGGCAGGCCATGAAGCCGGCGTGCGGACCGCCGAAGCCGAACGGCACGCCGAAGCGCTGGGTGTTGCCGACGACGATGTCGGCGCCCCATTCGCCCGGCGCCTTGAGCAGGGTCAGGGCGAGCAGGTCGCTGGCGACCGCGACGATGCCGCCGCGCGCATGCACGGCGTCGGCGACGCCCTGGTAGTCCTTGATCGCGCCGAAGGTATCGGGGTATTGCAGCAGCACGCCAAAGGCGTCGACCGCGGCCGCCTCGGCGTCGTCGCCGACGTACAGCTCGATCGCCAGCGGTTCGGCGCGGGTGCGCAGCACTTCCAGAGTCTGCGGGTGGATGTTCCTGGAGACGAAGAAGGTCTCCGACTTGGACTTGGCCGAACGCTTGGCCAGGGTCATCGCTTCGGCGGCGGCGGTGCCTTCGTCGAGCAGCGAGGCGTTGGCGATCTCCATCCCGGTCAGGTCGGCGACCATGGTCTGGAAGTTGATCAGCGCTTCCATGCGGCCCTGCGAGATTTCCGCCTGGTACGGCGTATAGGCCGTGTACCAGGCCGGGTTCTCGAGGATGTTGCGCAGGATCACGTTCGGGGTGTGGGTGCCGTAGTAGCCGCGGCCGATGAAGCTGCGGAACACCTGGTTCTTGGCGGCGATGGCGCGGATCTTGGCCAGCGCCTCGACCTCGCTGATCGCGGCCGGCAGGGCCAGCGGCTGGGTCGACTTGATCGAGCCGGGGACGATGGCGTCGGTCAGGGCTTCGAGCGAGTCGTAGCCGACCTGCTCCAACATGTGGCCGATCTCGGCGTCGTTGGGGCCGATGTGGCGCTCGATGAAGGCGTCGTGGTGCTCGAGATCGCGCAAGGAGGTTGCGCTGTTGGCGGCTGGGCTCATGGCAGGGGCGTCCGAAGGCAGCGTGCGGTGCCGCACGCGAGGCGCCCCTCTGTCCTTTTGCCTGAGAGTTTAAAAGCGTGCTGCGGTCAGGCAGCTAGGGGAGGGGAGGGCCCGGGGGCCGCTTCCTGTCCGCGCTCGCTTCGTGCCCCTTCGGCGCCGGTTCTGCCTCGCTGTCTCAGCGCACGCAGGCGGTCTCTCCAGAGTTTTGTACACGCGGCGGTATGGGGCCTGAGCGATTACGGGCGTTGCGCCTTCGGCAGCGCGCCTGGCCGAGGGCCGGGCGGCTTCTCCCACCGCGTGTTTCAAGCCGCGATTATAGCCGCAGCGGCGGCCGCTCGGGGCGACGTTGCCGGGACTGGCGGCAGCCGGCTTCATCCCCGGTTTCGCCCCGCGACCCGGTTCAGGATGGCCGATTCGCCGTAACATGGTCGCGGTCCCTTCCGGAGCTTCCTGCATGGACCGACCGCCGTTCCAACTGCTGCAAATCGACCACGTGGTGCTGCGCGTGCGCGACACCGAGGCGATGGTCGCCTTCTATTGCGACGTGTTGGGCTGCCGGCTGGAACGGCGCCAGGACGCGATCGGCCTGGTGCAGTTGCGCGCCGGCCTGTCCCTGATCGACCTGGTCGACGTCGACGGCAAGCTCGGCCGCCTCGGCGGCGCGCCGGCCGGCGCCGAGGCCCGCAACATGGACCACCTGTGCCTGCGCGCCGAGCCCTTCGACCGCGAGGCCATCGTCGCCCACCTGGAGGCGCACGGCGTGCGCCTGGGCGACTTCGGCTCGCGCTACGGCGCCGAAGGCGAGGGGCCGTCGCAATACCTGTTCGATCCCGAAGACAACCTGGTCGAACTCAAGGGCCCGCCCGACGAAGTGCCGATCGACACCCACGCCTCCCACGCCTCCCACGCTCCCAGCTGAGGCCCCGAGCCGACGCTTCCCGACTGGCCTGCCAGACTGGTGAACCCGATCAATACCTCCGCTCCCGATTCAGCGCCGGCCACGAAGGCCTTGTCGATCCGTCGCCTGGCCTTGTTGCTCGGCGGCCTGGCGATGTTCGGGCCGTTCTCGATCGACACGATCTTCCCGGCGTTCCCGGTCATGGGCGCCGAACTGGGCGCCGACAAGCTGGCGATGCAGCAGACCATCAGCCTGTATCTGATCGCCTATGCGCTGATGAGCATCGTCCACGGCCCGTTGTCGGACACCATCGGGCGCCGGCGGGTGATCATCGGCGGGCTGAGCGTGTTCACGCTGGCCTCCGTCGGCTGCGCTTTGTCGACCGATCTGTCGATGCTGCTGTTCTTCCGCGTGGTGCAGGGTTTGTCGGCGGGCGTGGGATTGATCGTCGGTCGCGCGGTGATCCGCGACGTGCTGCACGGCGACGACGCCCAGCGCCTGATGAGCCAGGTGACGATGATCTTCGGCGTGGCGCCGGCGATCGCGCCGATCATCGGCGGCTGGATCCTCGGCTGGGCGCATTGGCCGGCGATCTTCTGGTTCCTGGTCGGCTTCTCGCTGCTGCTGCTGGCGGCGACCGTGTTCCTGTTGCCGGAAACCCATCCGCCGCAGGCGCGCCTGCCGCTGAAGCCCAAGCGCCTGCTGCGCGATTACTTCGCGATCTTCCTCAACCCGCGCTTCCAGCGCCTGACCGCGACCGGCGCGTTCAACTTCGCCGCGCTGTTTCTGTACATCGCTTCGGCGCCGGCGTTCGTGCTCGACATCCTCAAGCTCAACGAGCGCCAGTTCGGCTGGTTCTTCGTGCCGACCATCGGCGGCATGGTGCTCGGCTCGTTCGTGTCGGGCCGCTCGGCCGGCAGGATCAGCGGCGACCGCCTGGTGCGCTGGGGCTTCGTGTTCTCCTTCGCCGGCGTGGCGATGAACCTCGGCTACAACCTGTGGACCGACGCCCCGCAGATCCCATGGGCGGTGCTGCCGATGTGCGTATCGGCGTTCGGCATCGCCCTGGTGTTCCCGATCGTGACCTTGTCGATCCTCGACATGTACCCGCGCCAGCGCGGATCCGCCTCGTCGCTGCAGGCGTTCTCCGGACTGGTGATCAACGCGATCATGGCCGGCGTGCTGTCGCCGTTGATCAGCGGCAGTGCGGTAGCGCTGGCGGTGGCGGCCTCGGCGTTGACCGCGATCGCCTGGCTGTTCTGGCAGTGGGAAGCGCGCGTGTCGAAAACCCGGTGCCCGAGCCACGGCGACGAAGCCGCCGCGGTGGAGCCGCAGGAGTCGTTGTAGGACGCCGCGAGCCGTAGTCGTTGTCCTTTCGTCGCGCTTCGCTGTCCCTTCTTTGTAGAGGGGCAGGGGATTTGCCGTTGCGTTGTTGTCGATCGAACAACAGCAAGAGCAAATCCCCCTAACCCCCTTTCCAAGGGGCAGCGGTAGGCGGGTTCGTTATCTGTGACCGACACCGAAGGCCCCGGCATCGTCGCCAGCGACGATGCATTCGCTCGGCGATTGCTCGATCCGGACGCAGATCGAACCCGGACCGATCCAAGCCCGGACCGATCCAAGCCGGAATCAATCCAAGCCCGGATCAACCCAAGCCCGCATCAATCGAACCCGATCAGATCAACCCCGGATCGGTGATGCCGTGCGCGCCGGTTTCGATGCGGCCGGCGAGGCGGCGGTAGTACTCCGGGTCGTTGGCGTCGGTGAGCACGAAGTCGTACCACTGATGGCTTTCGTCGAGACGGATCGGGCGCTGGCGGGTGGTGCCGGGGCCCAGCCGCTCCAGGCGCGCTTCGTACAGGCCGTATTGGTCGGCGATGCTCAGCCGCACCGGTTTGTGGGTGGTATTGCGCAAGGCCAGGATCAGTTTGCGGCGGCGCAGGCGCAGGTCGGGCACGGTCGTCGCCGAGGGGTTGGCGCCGTGCAGGGAGCCGCGGAACTCGCGGAAGAAGCCGTTCGGCGCGAACACCTGCAGGGCATAGGCGCGGGCGCCGTCGCTCTTGAGCGCCCATTCGCCGTGCAAGGACTTGCCGGGCTCGACGGTGTAGCGGCGCGGGATCGCATTCGGGTCGAGCAGGTCGTACACATGGAACACCGCGCTGGCGCGGCCGGTGTTGCCGAAGTGCAGGCGCACGCGTCGCGCGCCGGCATCGATGCGTTCGCCGACCTGCAGGTCGTAGGGCAGGGCGCGCGAGGGTTTGATGCCGCGTTCCTGCTGCGCCGCGCTTGCCACCGTCGGCGGTTTCGGCGCCGGCAGGCGGCTTTGCTCGGCGACGATGCGGTCGGCGTCGCCGGTGTCGGGCAGGCTTGGGATCGGTTCGCGGTTGGGGTCGACGAAATTGAAGGCGCTGGTGAGGTCGCCGCAGACCGCGCGCCGCCACGGGCTGATGTTGGGCTCCATCACGCCGAAACGGCGCTCCAGGAAGCGGATCACCGAGGTGTGGTCGAACACCTGCGAATTGATCCAGCCGCCGCGGCTCCACGGCGAGATCACGTAGGTCGGCACGCGCGGGCCGAGCCCGTAGGGGCGGTCGTAGTAGATCGGCGGGTCGTTGGAGGTGCCGTGCGAAGGGCCCGAACGCGCGCGGTGATGTTCGCCGCGCAGGTCGACGGTGGAACCGCCGAGGTAGGCGCCCTGGCCGTCGAGCGAAGGCGGCGCCGGCGGCGGGATGTGGTCGAAGAAGCCGTCGTTCTCGTCGAAGTTGACGATCAGCACGGTGCGCGCCCAGACCTCGGGATCGGCGGTCAGGGCGTCGAGCACGCGCGCGGTGTAGTCCGCGCCCCAGATCGGCGCCGAAGGCCCCGGATGCTCGGAGTATTTCGCCGGCGCGACCAGCCACGACACCTGCGGCAGGCGGCCGCTGCGCACGTCGGCGGCGAGGTCGTCGAGGGTCCAGGTCTTGAGCGCTTTCTCGGCCAGCGCCGAACCCGGCGGGGCCGCGCGGAATTGGCGGAAGCCTTCGAGCGGGTTGTCGGTGAAGTTGTCGTCCATGTCCTGGTACAGCTTCCAGCTCACCCCGGCCTGCTCCAGGCGCTCGGGATAGGTCGTCCACCAATAGCCCTCGTTGGCCGGGCCGTAGTCGTCGAAGGTGTTGACGATCGCCGGGCCGCCGCGGTCGGCGGCCGGGTTGTTGGTGCCGGTCCAATGGAACAGGCGGTTCGGGTTGGTGCCGGTCTGCTGCGAACAGTGGTAGGCGTCGCAAAGGGTGAAGGCGTTGGCCAGCGCGTACTGGAACGGAATGTCGGCCTGGCGGTAATAGCCGAGCGAGCGCTCGGTCTTGGCCGGCAGCCAGCGGTCCATCAGGCCGTTGTTCCAGGCCGCCTGCGAATCCGGCCAGGTGTGCGGGGTGCCGCCGATGCGCTGCGCGCTGGTGGTCGTGGTGTCGAGGTGATAGGGCTGGATCTCGCGGCCCTGCGCGGTCTGCTGGTGCCACACCGGTTTGCCGCTCGGCAGCGGAATCGGGAACCGGTCGCCGAAGCCGCGCACCCCGCGCATCGCCCCGAAGTAGTGGTCGAAGGAGCGGTTTTCCTGCATCAGGATCACTACGTGCTTGACGTCGTGGATGGTGCCGGTGACGCGAGCGGCGGGGATCGCGAGCGCTTTGCCGATGCTCGGCGGGAACAGGTTGAGGGCGAGTCCGGCGGCGGTGGCGCCGGCGGCGCTGCGCAGGAAATCGCGGCGTTGATGGTCGGTCATGGGTAATCCGTGCAGTCGTTCGGGGGAGCGGTGGGCAGCCGCCCGGGCAGCCTGCTCGCCGAACGTGGCATCGCGGTTACCGCGTGCGGATCGCCGTGCGGTCCTGTGCGCGGGTGCCCGGTGCGCGCACGCAGGCGCCGCGCCGAGCGGCTTCGCAGCGACCTGATCGTCGCGGCCCGATCGCCG